>NZ_JANLVD010000143.1:0-13442 GCF_031363805.1 Flavobacterium sp.
ACTTTATTTCTGCTAAATATTCTAAACAATCTAAATCCGTTTTGAACTTATCTGTAAATTCTAAAATACTTTGTCCTGTAAACTTTTCCATACTTTAAATATACGAAAAAATTATAAGTAATTATCAGAACACCTCAAAAAATATATTAATGATAATTCTGCTTACAGAGTTGTGGCAGAACTTGGTTATATTTCAAATTCGGAACTTATTAATTTTGCTAATAATGAAGCTTAGTTTATTAAACAAACTGGTTTAGGCGTCACGCTTGGTTTTGGAAAGGAATGGCGAAGAGGGAAAACACGATTACAAGGTTTTTACGGGGCAGATGTATTGGTTACAATGAATTCTGGTTCATTTGGAGAATCAAAAACAAATGCAATTACAGGTGCTTTTATAGAAAGTAGTGAATTAAAAAAAAGTGTAGGTTTTGGAGCTGGCGTTCAAAGTTTTTTGGGTGCAGAATATTTTATATTTCCAAAATTTTCACTTGGTGCATAGTACACTTATCGTGTAGGATTTAGCAATGAAGGCGAATTTACAACTACCACAAAAATAGGAAATGCAGAACCTGTAATTGCAAATTTTGGAAAAACTTCAAATTACAATATTGGAAGTTTGGGTATACCATTTATCAATTTAACATTACATTTTTAAATTATTAAAGCATGAAAAATTTAAAAACAATATTATCCTTATTTATTTTCGCATTTTGCATATTTTCCTGCAGCAAAGACGAAGAAGCAAAAGCTGTTGCGGGTCCGATAAAGGAATATCCTATCGATATGATTAATATATGGTATGGATCTGTTACAACACTCGATTTTAATAATACTATAGCAACACAATTGCGATGGGAAATTAAAGCGAATGGTGTTTTAGAAATTACAAATGGCAACCAACCCAAAATCATTGGCGAATGGTACATGATTGGAAACATATTTACCAGTATCTATACATCCAGCACAAGAGCGAAAATTACATTTTAGTTGCTAAAAAGTAAAACACCTAATATGGTCGGTTTTGCAGGATTAAATGGTGAAACTTCGGGTTCTGGACGAGTATATGTGTTTTTGATTCAGATATTTGAAATCTATAAAAAGTTTATAACAGTTTATTGTTTGATTTAGTTGTTAGAAAAGGTTTGGCAAAAAGTCAAGCTTTTTTTCTTATTCTGACCTTGTTTCAGAATCTCATAATTTTCAATACCTTTGAGATATGAATCTAGAATCTCAAATAGCCAAAATATCCAGTTTTCAGCATCTGGAATTGCTCGCCAATCAAATTGTAGAAGGTTTTATTTCTGGAATGCATAAAAGTCCTTTTCATGGTTTTTCTGCCGAATTTGCAGAACATAAAATTTATAATGTTGGCGAAAGCACAAAACATATCGATTGGAAACTTTTTGCCAAAACCGACCGATTGTATACTAAAAAATACGAAGAAGAAACCAATTTGCGTTGTCATTTAATCGTTGACAATTCTAGCTCGATGCATTATCCAAAATTAAACGAAAATCAATTTTTTTATGAAAATAAAATTGGCTTTTCAGTATTAGCTTCGGCAGTATTAATGAACTTGCTTAAAAAACAACGCGACGCCGTAGGTTTAAGTATTTTTTCAGATAGCTACGAATATTTCTCGCCAGAAAAAGGATCTGATCGTCATCATAGAATGTTGCTCAATAAACTGGAAAGTATTCTTGAAACACCAAAAGAAACAAAAAATACGGATACGATTACTTATTTGCATCAAATAGCCGAAAAAATGCACCGCAGATCTATGATAGTTTTGTTTACAGATATGTTTCAAAAAGAGGATGATGAAAGACTTTTCAAAGCCTTGCAACATTTAAAACACAACAAGCACAAAGTAGTTCTATTTCATGTGGTCGACAAAAAAACCGAATTAAATTTAAATTACGACAATACGCCGCGCAAATTCATTGATTTGGAATCTGGAGAAGAAATAAACTTATTTGCTGAGAATGTAAAGTTGGAGTATGAAAAAGCAGTAAAAATTTACTTTGAAAAAGTAGCAAACACTTGTGCATTGTACAAAATTAAGTATGTTCCAGTGTCTGTAGACGAATCATTCGAAAAAATAATGTCAACCTATCTTGTTGAGAAACAAAAATTTGGATAAAATAAAAACAATTTTTAAAAATATTTTAAAAAAACACTTGCAAAAGTTAAAAATCATTGTATCTTTGCAACCGCAATAAAGCGAGGGTTTGGTAGTTCAGTTGGTTAGAATACGTGCCTGTCACGCACGGGGTCGCGGGTTCGAGTCCCGTCCAGACCGCTTTAAGGGATAAAGGTTTTCAGAAATGAAAACCTTTTTTGCCCCATAAAAGTACCTAAAATTAGTTGTGTTGTTCGCTACGAATTTGTAACTCGTAGCACGGTTTAGTAGTTAGACCAGTGAAAAGCTTTTCATCGAAAGATGAATGGCTTTTTTGTTTTAAGTCAAAAAAGTCTTTCCGAATTTTGCCAAACTATATATAAAAAAGTCCCTAGAAATATCAAACAAACCACAAACTTCATAAACGACGAAGCCAAAAATCCTAAAAAAGAACCTGTTGCCGCTTTCAAAGCCCGTTTCTTGTCTTTTTTGTCATAAATTAATTCTCCAATAAAAGCACCTAAAAAAGCACCCACAACAAACCCAAACGGAATAGGAATAAAAAATCCAACAATAAGTCCAATATTGGTTCCCCAAACACCATAGGAACTACCGCCAAATTTTTTGGTACCTTTGGCAGGAATTACATAATCTAGAATGGCAATCACAATGGTAACTAAAAGTGTTATTCCCAAAACCCAATAATTATTTGGTATAGCAGTTGTCAAATGCAATAATAACAGACCCAACCAACTAATCGAAGGTCCAGGAAGCACTGGCAAAAAACTACCAAATATTCCAGCAACTACACAAATTAAACCAAGTACCAATAAAATAGTGTCCATGAATCAGAAATTTAGTATTTTTGACCCTAAAAATAAGTATTTTTGAATTTGCAAATGAAAAATATTTTCCAAATCTTATTATTTTTGCTGATTTTTCAAAGCTGTCAGTATTTTGAAAAAAATGTGCCTGCAAAAGATGATTTGGTCAAAAAAGAATTGAATAAAATTAATTGGGATCAAGTCGATGAGTTCCCAAGTGCTTCGCAGTGCGACAGTATTATTGAAAAAGAAGAAAGAAAGAATTGTTTTTTTAGTTTTTTAAGCCAAACCATACAGCAAAAACTAGCAATAGATTCTATTAAAAAACTGTATCCAAAAATAGACAGTTTAAGCCTAAAAATTACCGTTTTGCCAGATTCAAAATTGGTTTTCGAATCTCAAGACACATTAAATAAATCAAAAATAGACAGTTTATTAAAAATTCATTTTAATGATTTTCCAACGGTAGAACCAGCCATAAAAAGGGGAATGAAAGTAAAATCACAATTTATTCTGCCAGTAATTTTAAAAAAAAAATAGTTTTTGTAGCAATTTCTTGCTTTTCATTTCAAGATTTTTCTTCCGTTTAAGTTTTTTTAAATTCCTGCAAGAGCTTCCTTTGTTCGCTTTGCAAAAATTAAAAAACGGAATTCAAAAAGCTTTCCATTTCAAACAAAGTTCACTGAACTCCAATAAAAATAAATATTTATGGGAAGTAATCTAGGCTAGTAGAATCTAGTAATATTCTAATCTTACTTTTTAAATTGCCTTCCTTTCCATTCATATTTTCCAAAAATAGAATATAAAACCACTAAAACCGAAAATAAAGGATAAACCAAACTGCAAAATAATATATGTTTTAAACGAATTTTGAAAAATCTGGCGGTTTTATTTAGCAAGATAAAGTCTATTATGAATTTTATCCAAAAAAACAATAAAAAATACCAATAACCAGAAGAACTTGAAATCCAAAACCCAAAATCCAAAACCCAAAACAAATTCATCAAAAAAACACTCAGACCCAATTGTTTTGCATAAAAACTAGTGTAATTGGCCGTTTTACTTGCCCAACGAACCCGTTGAAAAAACAAATCTCTCCAAGTTTTCATTGTTTGAGTTTCCACAATTGCCATTTCAGATTTTAAAAAACGAACAACTTCAGGATGATTAGTAATCGCTTTTTGCAATAAAAAAACATCATCGCCACTGGCAATATTCGAGTTTCCATCAAAACCATTTAATTCATAAAAAAATGATCTTTGATAGCAAAAGTTGGCACCATTGCACATAAATGTATTATCATTTCCAAAACTTCCAATAGTTGTACCTTGCAAACTCAACAAATCCAACTGCTGAAAATGATCAAGAAAACTACCTTTTGTTTTATAAAAAACACCAGCAGCAATCATTTTAGGGTTGTTTTCTTGAATATAATTATCGAAAGTTTTAAGCCATTTGGGTTGCACCACACAATCGGCATCGGTAGTAATAATCCAATCGTTTTTAGCAATTGTTATTCCCGAATTTATAGCGTCTTTTTTTGGAGAATTGGAACTTCTGAGATTATCAATAAGAGAAATCTGAAATCTAAAGTCTAAAATCTGAAATCTAAAATCTGAGGCATCATCCACCAAAATCACTTCAAAAAGATTCATCGGATAATCCAACATTGAAATCGAATCTAGCAATTTAGGCAAGTTCTCGTCTTCATTTCTAAAGGGAACAATAATAGTAAATTTCGTTTTTGGAATAATTTCTGAAACTTCAAAATTCTTTATTTTCGAAAAACCCATAATCAACCAAAGGATATTACTGAAATATACCAAGGCAATTATCGAAAATATAAAAACTAAGATTTCCATTTCGGTTTAAACTTTAGCACAAAATAACTACCAATTATTACTGGAATTACCACATTCAAAAACCACATTAAAGTAGTGATAAAAATAACAATCCATTCGTTAATTCCCATTAACGAGAAAAAATAAACACCAACACTTCCTTTTACGGCAAAATCCAAAAACTGAAAACTGGGCAACGATGAAGCCAAAAAATAAACAGTCATAATAGTTGCCATCATAGTAAAATAGGGCAACTGCACATCGAAAGTCAAAAACAAAAAATAATATTGATGCGAAAATGTAATATATCGCGCCATTCCCAATAAAATATTTTTTTGATGAATTGCTTTGGGAATTTCGTTAATTTTCTTAATAAACTTTTCAATGGAATAACCTTTAATTTTTATTTTTTTGGTGAAAAAAGTTAAAACAAAAAACAATAAAGCAAAACCAACTATCATGAGAACCCAAAATCTAAAACCCAAAACCCACAACCCGATAGTTCCAAAAGCAATAGACAAAATCAACTGAATTCCGTTGCAAATCAAGTTTAAAAAAACAATTTGTTTGGTTTTCGATTTTTCAAAATACAACGCTTTTCCAGCATATTCTCCAATACCATTTGGTGTAAAAATACCAGCAGTAAGTGCCGCCAAAACTTGCTTTGTAGCCTCGCCAATAGAAATTATTTTAAAAGAAGAAACTAGATTTTTCCATTTCAAAATCTCCAAAAACCGATTCAGAAAACTTAAAAATAAAATAAAGATTATACCGACAACAGATTGATTTTTTTGAAATAAAACAATAAATTTTTGCCAATCTAATTTTTCATTATCTGCCAATTGCTTGTAAATAAAATAAAATGCACCAACAACAATCAAAATTTTGATGCCAAGAACAAGGAATTGTTTAGTTTTGTGAGATATTGAAATCATGGTTGCAAAGTAAAGGAAAACTATAACGCAATCCTGCAAGGTTTACAAAAACCTTGTAGGTGTAAGTTTAATTTAGAATAAACCTACAAGGTTTTCAAAAACCTTGTAGGTGTAAGTTTAATTTAGAATAAACCTACAAGGTTTTCAAAAACCTTGTAGGTGTAAGTTTAATTTAGAATAAACCTACAAGGTTTTCAAAATCTTGCAGGATTAAAAATATGACAAACGAACGCATCATATTAGGTATCGATCCAGGCACAACCATCATGGGTTTTGGGCTTATCAAAGCAGTTGGTAAAAAAATGGAGTTTATCCAACTTAATGAATTGATTTTGAGTAAGTACGACAATCATTATCAAAAATTAAAAGTTATTTTTGAACGAACTATTGAGCTTATCGATACACACAATCCAGACGAAATTGCTATAGAAGCGCCGTTTTTTGGCAAAAATGTACAATCAATGTTAAAGTTAGGCCGAGCACAAGGTGTGGCAATGGCGGCGGGACTTTCCAGAGATATTCCAATAACCGAATATGAACCCAAAAAAATAAAAATGGCCATTACTGGAAATGGAAATGCCAGTAAAGAGCAAGTCGCAAAAATGCTACAACAATTATTAAATCTAAAAGAATTGCCAAAAAATCTTGATTCTACCGATGGTTTGGCAGCAGCAGTTTGTCATTTTTTTAATTCTGGTAAAGTGGTTGGAACCACAAGTTATTCAGGTTGGGATGCATTTGTAAAAGAAAATGAAAGTAAAATTAGAAAATGAGATAATTTGTCAATTAGAAAATTAATTAGTATTAAAAAAAATTCATTATCCCATTCTCAAAACTACAAATTATCTAATTGAAAATGTCAGGAATATATATACACATACCATTCTGCAAGCAAGCGTGCCACTACTGCGACTTTCATTTTTCGACATCAATGAAAAAGAAAGACGAAATGGTTTTGGCTATTGCCAAAGAAATTGAAATGCGTAAAAATGAATTCGAAAATGAAACTGTAGAAACGATTTATTTTGGTGGTGGAACTCCTTCAGTATTGCAAATTGCAGACATTAAATTTTTGATAGATGTTGTTTACAAAAATTACACAGTAATCGAAAATCCCGAAATTACTTTAGAAGCAAATCCTGACGATTTATCTGAGAATCGAATAATCGAATTATCAAACAATCGAATCAATCGTCTTTCAATTGGAATACAATCGTTTTTTGAAGACGATTTGAAGATGATGAATCGCGCACATAATTCGGCGGAAGCCAAAAATTGTTTGGAGATTGCCACCCAATATTTCAATAATATTTCTATTGATTTAATATATGGAATTCCGGGTATGAGCAACAAAAAATGGAAACAAAACATTGAAACCGCTTTAAGTTTTAGAATCAATCACATTTCAAGTTACGCCTTGACAGTCGAGCCAAAAACTGCCTTAAAAAAACTAATTGAAGTTGGAAAAATTGCGCAACCAAAAGACGAAGTAGCATCCGAGCATTTTCAAATATTGTTGAAAACATTGGAGGAGCATGGTTTTATTCACTATGAATTATCCAATTTTGGAAAAGAGAATTATTTTTCTAAAAACAATTCCGCGTATTGGTTAGGAAAAAAATACATTGGAATTGGGCCTTCCGCACATAGTTATAATGGAAAAAACAGAAGTTGGAACATTTCGAATAATGCCATTTATTTAAAATTTATACAAGAAAGTAAATTGCCATCGGAAACAGAAATACTCACCAAAACCGATCAATACAACGAATATATTATGACAGGATTACGAACCATTTGGGGCGTTTCATTAAATAAAATTGAAACCAATTTTGGTCAAAATTATTTAGAATATTTACAGAAACAATCTCAAAAATTCTTAAAAGACGAATTGCTTTTTATGGAGAATAATATTTTAAAACCAACAAAAAAAGGAAAATTTTTGTGCGATGGAATTGCATCAGATTTATTTATCCTGAATTCATTTCAGGATCTTTAGAAAATTTAATTGATATGATTAAAGGCTATATATATATTTTGACAAACAAGAATTTTACAGTTTTGTACGTTGGTGCTACAAAAAATTTAAAAATCAGAGTTCAACAGCATATTAATGGCACAGGAGCTGTTTTTACTAAAAAATATAATGCTACTGTTTTGATTTATTTTGAAGAGTTCGATGATTATAAAGAAGCATTTATTAAAGAAAAAAAATTAAAGAACTGGCATAAAACTTGGAAGTGGAATTTAGCAAAAGTGTCAAATCCTGAATTAAAAGATTTATATTTGGGATTATAAACAACATATCTCTCATAAAAAAGAGATACTGAAACGAGTTCAGTATAAATGATAGCAACAATCAATAATTTTCAAATCTATTTATAAAAACCCCTTGATATGTCTATTTCATTAACCAATACCGATGAAAATCCGATTGCGTGGTACATTGAAAAACCAGAAATAGAACCTGTAAAAGTGGGCGATTGGGTTAGAAAGGTTTCCGAAGGAAGTTCGACTAATTTCAACAACATATTTTTCAATCCACACGGACATGGAACGCATACGGAATGTTTGGGACATATTACGAGAGATTTTTATAGTATTAATGATAGTTTGAAACAATTTTTTTTCACTGCTGAATTGATATCGGTTGAACCGAAAATTGTTGGTGAAGATTTGATTATTACAAAAGAAAGCATTTCGTATGCGCTCGATGTGACAAAGCATAAAAATATTGAAGCTCTTATCATTCGAACATTACCTAATTTAGAACAGAAAAAATCGAAAAAATATTCACATACCAATCCGCCGTATCTTTCTGAAGAAGCAGCAATTTTCATTCGCGAAATCGGAATAAAACATTTATTAATAGATTTGCCAAGCGTTGATAGAGAAGAAGATGAAGGAAAATTATTAGCGCATAAAGCATTTTGGAATGTAAAAGATGTTAATAATTTGAATGCCGATGCCAGATTGGATTGCACCATTACTGAAATGATTTTTGTTGCTGATGAAATACTTGATGGTAGTTATTTTTTGAATTTACAAATTGCTTCGTTTGAAAATGATGCCAGTCCGAGTAAACCTGTTTTGTATAAAATTTCCTAACAGGTTTTCAAAACCTGTTAGGTTTAATTTGATTAAAAATGAATCTAGAAACTTATTATCAATATTGCCTTTCCAAAAAAGCGGTAACCGAACATTTCCCTTTCGATGAAGATACGCTCGTGTTCAAAGTGGGCGGAAAAATGTTTGCCTTATCATCATTAAGTCAATGGGAAAAAGGAACTCCAACTGTAAATTTAAAATGCGATCCTGATAAAGCGGAAGAATTACGAGCAGAATTCAATGACATTCAACCGGGTTATCACATGAGCAAAATTCATTGGAATACCATAAATGTGAATCAAGAAGTTTCGGATAAAATGATAAAAGAACTCATAGACCATTCCTACGAATTGGTTTTTAAAAGTTTAACCAAAAAAATTCAAATGGAAATTATCGAATTAGAAAATTAGATGTTACTTTTGTTTTTGAAAATTAAAAACCACGACTGAGTTATTTTCTGACTTAGCAACCTAAAATATTATGAAAGAACAGTTCAAAAAATTTTTAAATGAAGACCAAGATCCAAAATCCATTGAAAAAATCACTAATAAATTGCAAGATTTGTTAATGAAAAATGAGGAAATAGGATATATTGGAGTTCAAAAAAAACCAGCAATCAATGTTTTTCCAGACAGTATTGTCTTGACCAACAAACGAATTATTATGTGCAAACCCAAAAATTTGGGATTGTCTATGGATATTGTCGATTATGATTGGGATGATATTGCAGGAACATTTGTAAAAGAAAATATATTGGGTTCCGAATTTTCATTTTCAACCAAAACAGAATTGGTTATTAATATTGATTATATTCCAAAAACCCAAGCACGAAAGTTGCATACTTATGCCAAGGAGCAATTGGATTTAATTAAAAATCCAGTAGCAATAAATCCAGTTGTCGAGCCACAAATTCCTAATCAGGAATCAGTATCATTTTTAGCATCTGATCCAATTGAAAATCAAGTTTCTGAAGATATTTTAGAAGAAGAAGCACCTATTTCGTTTTTAGTTTCTGATCCAATTGAGAATGAAATTATTGAAGAAGTCGAAACGGAAGAAGTTTTTAGTTTTTCTGAAATTGTTCCAGCAAATTCGGTTCATTATGAGCCAATTCAAGAGGTTGCTACGCCAACATTCAAAGGAGAAAAAAAATTAAGCGAAATGAGTAGCGATGAGCTTTTTGCCAAACTTCAAAACTATAAAAGACTTTTGGATAATGGTTTGATTATGCAAGGAGAATACGATACTTATAAAAAAGAAATTTTGGCATATATGTAAAAACCTTAATGACTTTCAATACAATACTTCACCCAGTAATATAATGTATTTTAGTGGAAAGCTGGCTCCAACTCGTAGGAAGGCAAAAAGTTAATGGCAGGGCGCACTCAGTAGAGATATTTCAAAAAAACATTAAGATTCCATAACACCTTTTTGTTTCTCCACATAATAATCGGATTGCAATTTTAATAAATCAACGGCTCCTTTTTTCTTGTATTCATACAAATCTTTTTCATCCTTGATGTCTGCATAAATTTTATCATAAATAGACGCATCGGTTTGTTTTTGCAGATTTCTTTGGTAGTTGTTTTGCTCTATATGAGTTTTCAAAGCCGTTTCATTGTCTTCCAATTTAAAATCATATTCTCCTTTTGGAGATAATAATTTGGCAATGATTGGCGAAGTTTCAATAGCTAAAAATAGCAACATTATAAAAAATGATGGCAACCAAGGCAGTTTCCCTAAAGCATTAATTCTTGCCATTAATCCGTCGAAGCTGTCAATAATGGGTTGCGTTTCTGTTACTTTTTTATCTAAATCAGCTTGTAAGGTTTTTGATTTTTTCTCTAAAACCGCAATTTTCGCCAAATTATTTTTTTGCAAAGTATCTAAAGCTTTGAGCGAAGCATCGTGTTTTTGTCTTTTTTCTTTGTAAACTGGTCCTTTGCCTAATTTTTTTGTGCCAGAAGTGCCTTCGGCTTCTGTGATATAAGTAGAATATAATGCGTTTACTTCTTTTTCTTTTTTGATCATATCCGATTTTAGACTGTCAATTTCAGCTTTATTTTTGTCTAAATCAGTTTTGAAATAGTTTGCTACTTGCTTTTTGTTGGCCAAAGCCAAATCATTTTTTTCTTTTAGTAAAACCGTATTGATTTCTTTTTCGAAAATTTTAATTTCCAATGGTTTAGAAATTACGATGGCAATAATCATAGCCAAAATAATACGAGGCGTAGCTTGTAGAAATTCGCTCCCAATTCTGTCACGTTTTCGAATGGTGGAAACAATAAATCGATCAAGATTAAAAATGAGTAATCCCCAGATAAAACCAAAAAAAGAGGCATAATAAATATTGTCAAAAACAGTAAAAAGCGCATAACTAGCTGCTATAAAAGCCATTACTGCGGTAAAGAAAACTGTGGCGCCAATACCTGCGTATTTGGTTTGTTCTCCTTCGGAGCAACCTTCAAGGAGGTTTTTGTCTGCGCCTGAGCACAGAATAAAAAATCGTTTTAACATTGTGATTTGATTTTGATGATTGATTGATAACAAATTTAACGCCAAATTTTTAATTTAGACATAAAACGTTGATTTATTTTAAATTACCCCAATAAAAAAATTCCCTGCTACGCAAAGTTGCGTTAGGGATTGAGCAATTGTTTGAGCTCTTTTTTATTTTGTCCCTCGACTGCGCTCGGAATGACAAAATAAAAAAAGCGAGTGCGAAAGCCCGCCCTTGTTGCTACGTAATGTAACTTATATACTGAGATTTTCGCCAACAAGGAACGCCCAAAAAGTAATATTTCTACTTACTACAACTAAAAACAAAAGCGGGAGGAAGATTCAGGAATGTAAAATCGATTTTCACTTTGTTATAAATCGATTTTAATTTTGACAATGCATTTAGCGAATATTGAAACTGGATAAATTTTCCTTTTTCTGATAATGATTCGAAGGATTTTTTTAGAATTGTATCAACAACTTCATCTGGAATCATTGCAAAAGGCAAGGATGAAATGATATAATCTGCTTTATTACAATAATTTACATCTAAATAATGTTCTATTTTTTCGGCACTGTCGTTGATGATGACTAGTCTGGCATCGTCAATTTTTTGTAGTTCTTCATAAAAAGCTGGATTGATTTCAAATACGAGTAGCTTAGCATCAACATTCATTTGTTCTAGCAACTTATGCGTAAAAACGCCTGTTCCAGGTCCAAATTCGACAATACAATTGGCATTTTTGAAGTGAATTGGTTTTAGCATTTTTTCAGCAAGAAAAGAGGAACTTGGAGACAATGCTCCAATGGTTCCTCCTGATTTGAATACCTCGGATAAGAATTTTGTTTTACTCAAAATATTTTGTGATTATTTTCTTAATTCTACAAAATATTTGTAAAATAATGGAATGGTTTCAATGCCTTTCAAGTAATTAAAAATTCCAAAATGTTCATTTGGTGAATGTATTGCATCGGAATCCAAGCCAAATCCCATTAAAATGGTTTTGCTTTTTAATTCTTTTTCGAATAAGGCAACAATAGGAATGCTTCCGCCAGAGCGTACAGGAATTGCTGGAACTCCAAAGGTTTCTGTGTAAGCTTTGTTGGCCGCTTTGTAGCCAATACTGTCAGTTGGTGTTACATAACCTTGTCCGCCATGATGTGGTTTTACCTTAACTTTTACACCAGATGGTGCAATACTTTCAAAATGTTTTTTGAATAATTCTGTGATGGTTTCCCAATCTTGATTTGGCACCAATCGCATTGATATTTTTGCAAAAGCTTGACCTGCAATGACTGTTTTTGCACCTTCGCCAGTGTATCCTCCCCAAATTCCATTGACATCCAAAGTTGGTCTAATGGAGTTTCTTTCATTGGTAACGTATCCTTTTTCTCCGTAAACATCATTTAAGTCTAATGCTTTTTTATAATTTTCGAGATTAAAAGGCGCTTTAGCCATTTCAGCTCTTTCTTCTGTAGATAATTCTTCAACATTGTCATAAAAACCCGGAATAGTTATATGATTATTTTCGTCGTGAAGCGATGCAATCATTTTGCACAACACATTAATTGGGTTGGCTACAGCACCACCATATAAACCAGAATGTAGGTCACGATTGGCACTGGTTACTTCAACTTCTACATAGCTCAATCCACGCAATCCTGTTGTGATGGATGGTTGTTGGTTGGAAATCATTCCAGTATCTGAAATTAAAATCACATCGCATGATAATTTTTCTTGATTGCGTTCTACAAACCATGAAAGCGATTTTGATCCTACTTCTTCTTCGCCTTCAATCATAAAACGAATGTTACACGGCAGCGAATTTGTTTTCATCATCCATTCGAATGCCTTAATGTGCATGTAGATTTGTCCTTTATCATCGCATGCACCACGTGCATAGATTTCTTCGTTTTTTATTACAGGTTCGAATGGTGGTGAATCCCAAAGGTTGAGAGGATCGACAGGCTGAACATCGTAATGTCCATACATGATTACAGTTGGTAATTTTGCATCGATTATTTTTTCAGCATAGACGATAGGATGACCTTTCGTAGGACAGATCTCAACCTTGTCCGCACCTGCTTTTTCGAGCTGGTTTTTTATAAATTC
>NZ_JANLVD010000151.1:0-2430 GCF_031363805.1 Flavobacterium sp.
ACTATTTCCAAATCCAAATACAGGTAGTTTTAGAATATCATTTCAACCAGAAAACAATGACAAAATTGAAATAATAGTTTACGATATGAGTGGCAGAAATATTTACAATAAATCATTTTTAAATTCTGGTATGTTTGATCAGGAATTACAAATGAATACTATTTCTTCAGGTATATATTTTGTCAATATTCAAAATGGTTCAAAAAAATTGGTTAAAAGGATTATTGTAGAATAAGTTGAAGTATTAAAATTAGCATAAAAATTAAAAACTTAGAGGAAAGTTGAAAACTTAATGCAAAAAATCATATTAAATTATAAACAAACTAAAAAAATCATGAAAAAGTTTCAATTATTTATTTTAATTATTTGTTTTGCATCAGGTTATGGGCAAATATCAGACGTGGATAAAAATAGCGAATTATACAAAAATGCCCCAGATTGGGCAAAACAAATGTTTGCAGATAACCCAAACTTTAATGAAGTTGATGATTTGTACTTAAAATATTATCAATCTAGAGCCTATAAAAAAACAAATTATACACAATACTACAAACATTGGCGAAGATTGGTTAACCCATATTTGAATAATGAAGGTAAAATAGATTTGTCTAAAAATTCTAAATTTGCTGCTGTTGCAAACAAGCAAAAAAACGATACTCAATTAAAAAGGTTAGCAGGTGGTAATTGGACTGCTTTAGGACCATTTAAAAATCCAAACTCAGGCGGAGTTAATCCCAGTGGTTCTCAAGCTAATGTTTTTTCACTTGATCGCTGTGAAGGTTCACCAAATATTATGTATTGTGGTACAGAGCCTGGTGAGGTCTACAAAAGTGTAGATAGGGGTAACTCTTGGGTAAACGTCTCTAAAACCCTAGTTACTGCAGATGCTACATCTACGGTTGTGGCAAATGCTGGTGTTTTTGTGCTGTCTGTGCATCCCACAAACCCAGATATTGTATATATTGGTGCTGGTAATCAGGTTTTTAAAACTATTGATGGTGGTAATAATTGGGTTTCAGTTTTTACCAGTAATATTGCAAATTCGGGCTACATAATTAACCCTGCCGAAATACATATTAATGCGGCTAACCCAAATGTAGTATTATTAGCCGGAAAAGAAGGGATTTATAGAACTACAAATGGCGGTACCAACTGGAACCAAATACTAACAAGTGAGTGTTATGATATTAAGGCTAAGCCAAACAATCCTAATACATTATATGCTGTCATAAATAATAAAACAACAAAAACACATCAGTTTCTTGTTTCTACAGACCTTGGTTTAACATGGACTTCACAAACAACGGGTTGGTACACATCTACAGACCCAGTTAGAAAGGTTGGCGGTGCAAGAATTGCAGTTTCGGCAGCAGATAGCAATCGTGTATACGTAGTTCTAGCAGGTAACTCAAAAGATGGCGACCAAAATTTTATTGGTGTTTATAAAAGTAACGATGGTGGCTCAAATTGGTCAAATACTATGGGTTTTGATGGTGGTCCATACAGCGAAACACATCCTAACTTAATAACTTACAATACATTAGGTGGATTTAGTTTTGATTTTGGACAAGGAACAATGAATTTAGCCATTATGGCATCAAATACTAACGCCGATCATATTTTAGTAGGCGGAATTGGTATGTATCGCAGCACCGATGCCGGGCAAACTTTTGCATGTAAATATAATTATGAATGTTCTAGTTTACCTATTTTACATGTAGATCAGCAAGATTATAAAGCTTTTGGTAACGAATATTGGGCAACTACAGATGGCGGAATTTTTAAATCGAATGATTTTTTTGATACCAATTCAGAATTTAAAATGGATGGAGTACGAGGGGTAGATTTTTGGGGCTTTGGATCTGGTTGGAACAGAGATATTTTAATTGGTGGTACTTTTCATAACGGTTTAGATGCCTACGCAGAAGGCTTCCCACAAGGAGAATTTTTAAATTTAACTGGCGGAGAACCTCAGTCGGGTTATGTAAGTCCAAGCAATCAATCGCGTGTGTTTTCAACTATTTTGGGTAGTAAACTTTTACCAGCAACAATTACTGGTGCAGTTCTAGATGCGCCACAAGGAGATTTTTTACCATTAAACGAATCACCTTGGTATACAGAATCATCTGAAATGGAATTTCACCCAAGTTGTTTCAATTATATTTATAAAGGCTATGAAAATAAGGTTTTTAAAAGTATAGACGGCGGTACAAGTTCGTCGGTTAAATATACAGCACCTGCAAATACCCTAATTTTAGGAATTGAAATTTCCAGACGCAACACCAACACAATGTATGTAGTGGTTAGACCACCATACCCACAAAGTTGTTATATTGCCAAAACCACAGATGATTGGGCAACAAATAGCATAATTGCGCTACCTGATACAGAAAATAATAGAGCAATTATAAGTATTGATCCAGAAAATGA
>NZ_JANLVD010000166.1:0-1734 GCF_031363805.1 Flavobacterium sp.
TGCCGTAATAACCGATTTATATAAGTCGTTCACTTTTTGTCCGATTTCCGGAGTGGAACCTGAAGTTACTTTTAAAATTTTTTCTACCGTATGTTCTTTATCTCCTGGATTTATTCTTTCTGGAGAATATCCCGCAAAAAAATCGACATTAAATTTTAAACCGCTTATTTTTTCTAAAACTGGCACACATTCTTCTTCTGTTGCACCAGGATAAACTGTAGATTCGTATATTACAACATCTTCTTTTTTAAGTACTTTGCCGACTGTTTCAGAAGCTTTATAAAGTGGTGTTAAGTCCGGTTTTTTATCTTTATCAACTGGAGTTGGAACTGTTATAATATAATAATTACAATCTTTTATTTCCGAATTATTTGATGTACAAAATAATCCGTTTTGAGGAGAATTTTCAAATTTTAATACCGATTTTAATAATTCATTGTCAATTTCTAGGGTATTATCAAAACCTGAATTAAGTTCTGAGATTCTTTTTTGATTGATATCAAAACCTACCACACTATATTTCGTAGCAAATAATCTTGCTAGTGGCAAACCTACATATCCTAAACCTATAATTGCAATTTTCATTTTTTAATTTAAATTTTCCCAATACCATTTTACCGATTCTTTCAAACCTTGCTGCAATGAAAACTGAGGATTGTAACCTAATAATTTTTTTGCTTTTTCGATACTAGCCAAGGAATGCGGAATGTCTCCCACTCTATTCTGACCATATACAATTTTAACATCCAAAATTTTAGAATCAAATTTTGACAATTCAATTTTCAGAGTTTCAATTAAATCATTCAATGTTGTTCGTTCTCCAAAAGCTGTATTATAAACCGTATTTATGGCCTCAAGATTTTGAGTTAACATGGCCAATTCATTCATTTGAATTACATTGTCTATATAAGTAAAATCACGAGAAAAATTCCCATCTCCATTTATAATTGGACTTTCATGCTTCATTAATTGCATCACAAATTTAGGAATCACGGCAGCATAAGAGCCATTTGGGTCTTGTTTTCGACCAAAAACATTAAAATACCGCAATCCAATTGTTTCTATACCATAAGTTTTGCTAAAAATATCTGCATACAATTCGTTTACATATTTTGTAATTGCGTAAGGCGAAAGAGGCTTCCCAATAACTTCTTCTACTTTGGGTAATGATTCCGAATCGCCATAAGTAGATGAACTGGCAGCATAAATAAATCGTTTTACTTTTGCTTCTTTTGCAACAGAGATTATATTTAAAAATCCAGAAATATTAACATCATTGGTAGTAATTGGATCAGAAATTGATCTTGGAACCGATCCTAAAGCCGCCTGATGCAAAACATAGTCAACATTTTGAATTGCTTTTTGACAATCGGAATAATTCCGAATATCACCTTCAATCAATTTAAAATTTTCATTTGAAATAAGATGTTCAATATTATGATAATGCCCAGTTGAAAAATTATCAAGGCATATTATTTGGTGATTTTTGGATAAAAAATATTCACATAAATTTGACCCTATAAATCCAGCACCGCCAGTAATCAATATTTTAAATGTTGATTGTTTCAATTATTTTTTAAAGGTTTTTTTAATAAATTTAACAATTGGATTTTTAGGCTCTTCATTTTCATGATAACCATTGGCATAGTTTCCATATCCGTAGCCATAACCATAGCCGTAACCATATTTGGCTTTGTTTTCAAAACCATTTAAAATGATACTAATATTTTTTAA
>NZ_JANLVD010000222.1:0-14274 GCF_031363805.1 Flavobacterium sp.
AACTATTAACATTGGAAGCAAATTGAAATGGAAATTTTAAAAAATCTTCTATAAACGGAATTTCATGGATTGCATAAGCAATTAAAAGACAAACTATTATCGATAATAAAATAAAAGTAATGGAAGTAATAATATAAGGTGCAAATTTATTTTCTAATAACATAAGCTTAATCCTCAAATAGTAAAAATATTTTTCGTTATTCCTTTTTCTTATTTGTATTGTTTCAATAGTGGAATGATATAAATTAATTGGGTTTAAAAAAACAAAAATTGCCAATATAAGAATTGCTGAAGTTTGAAAATATATTAAATTAAATATCTCATCGCCTTCATTATTAATATTGCTTTTAGAATAAAATTTTAATAAATAAATTACAGCAAAATAAATATTGAAAATCAGTAAATTTGTATTAAAAAAGTCATATTTTTTTGATGATGTATTAATCATTTTTATCTGATAATTTCTAGTCTACTACCTGGATTAGGTCTATAAAAATAAAACTCATAAAAATCTTTTTCCTTTTCAATATTTGTTATGAATAATGGAGAGAAATTTTTAAACTTTCCTTTATTTATTAAAAGTGTAACAATCTTATTTTCTGAATAATATTTCATAGTGTAGTCATTTAATAATTCAACTGAAACACTATTTTTAAATTCTGCTTCCAGCTCTTGCCAACTATTATTATAATTGTTACTACTTTTACTATCAAAATAATATGCTTGTGCAATTTCTTTCTCTCTTTCGTATATCAATGTTGCAAAGCTTGATACATCTTTATTTTCAATTGTAGTTTTCAATTCAATAAATTTTTTGATAACTTCAGCTTCTAATTCATTTGTATCTTCTTTACTCAAATCAACACCCTTACTCCAACCATCTAATACATACGGAACTTCGGCTTTAAATTCTCCTTCAAGTTCTATAAATGGTAAATTTAATTCTACTTTTGGAAGTTTGAGTTTGAAAACTTCTTTAAAATCATCAAATTTTTGTTTATAATACTCGCCGTAAACAATTCTTATCCTTAAATCCGCATCGCTATCAACAGTTGTTTCAAGCACTCCATTTCTTATTGCTTTTGGATATGCTTTTATTCTTATAGATTGAATGCCACTTTTAAGAATATATTGCGGTATATCAATGTTTTGCTCACCTGCACTTCTTCCTGTTGTAAAAAAATCATCAACTAATAGATCGTTAATAAATATTTCATAAGTACATAAATTATTGGTAACCTTTAACTGATACGTTGGATTATAATCAAATTTTTTAACTTCTTTCGATATTGAATTAAATTTTTCTTTTGTTATCATGTTTTCTTGCTTTTTTGTTTTTTGAGCACAACAAAGAATAAAACAAGAAAGAAAGCAATACTGGATTATATCTTTCATAAACTACCTAATAATTTCTAATCTACTCCCAGCATGAGGTCTATAAAAGTATTGTGGATAAAAATCAGAGAAACCTTCAACTTTGCTTCTTATTATAGATTGGTTTTTATATTTCCCAGAATCAACTAAAATTGTAACCAGTTTACCATTTGCCATTATCTTCATTTTGCCTTCAAGTAGTTCAATTTCTTTTGATTCATTCAATGCTTCTTGCAATTCAGAAGCCCATTCAGCTGAGTTTTCTTTAGTATTTTGATACATAGATTGGTCAATTTCTTTTGTTCTAAAATATTGTTCTTTGGCTAAACCTTCAATGTCTTTATTTTGATACAAATTGGCTATTTCTTTCATTCTTGATAAAACTTCTTGTTCCAATTTTTTTGAATCTTCTTTACTCAAATCAACACCTTTGCTCCAACCATCTAGTATATAAGGGACTTCGGCTTTAAATTCTCCTTCAAGTTCTATGAAAGGTAAATTTAATTCTACTTTTGCAAGTTCGAGTTTGAAAACTTCTTTGAAATCATCCCACTTTTTAATATCTCTATAATCCCCATATACAATTCTTAATTTTAACGATGCGTCTCTTGAAACAAAATCTTTAAATTTCTTATTATCATCTAATAATGGATAAATTTTTACTCTTATTTTTTGCAAACCACTTTTTAGAATATATTGTGGAATATCAATATTTTGCTCTCCAGCTGATTTACCGCTTGATGATGAATAAAACACTAAAATATCATTTACATAATACTCCATTGGGCAATTGTATTTAATTTCTCTAATTTGATAAACCGGATTGTAATCAAATTTCTTTACTTCTTTATAAATATTTTTAATTTTATCTTGATATACTATTTTCATGATTTTGGAATTTTTGTTTTCTGTTTTTTGTGCGCAACTATTAAGATTGAATAATATGCCTATTAATAAACCTATAATTAATTTATTTTTCATGTTGTGGTTTTTTTAAAATAAAATGGTGGAGATTTGAAAGTGTGAGCGAGTAAAGTGATTTCGCCTTCAATCTTTGATTCTTTTTTAACAACATCACTTGATTCCACTGTTCCATCTTCTTTCATTCTATTTCTAGTAATTTTTCCTCCTGCAAAAACTTCAAATGAAAGTTTTATGCCATCAAAAATTAAGCTTGTTTGTACAAACCAACCTTCATTATCGACTCCAAGAGTTCCTTCTTGTCCCAAACCAACTTCGCCTTTGCCGCCAACTCCTACTTCTGCTATTGCATCATAAGTACCCATAACAATTTTACCAACTATTTTAATAGTAATATCTATACCTGCCGTAATGTGGGATTCTCCTTTAAATGCTAGTTTTTTATCGCTATGCAAAAAGTTTCCTTCAAATTTTACATCAGCATTTATTTCTCCTTTTACCCACATGTCTACTTTGATTCCATCTGGATTATCTCCTATAGCTGCAAGCAACGTTTTGACTGCTGCTAGTACTGCATAGGCAATAGGGTGTCTGCGACACAACAAGTCTAAAATATGCCATTTGATTTCCAGACCTATAAGTGGCTTTGCTGCAAATGCTACGTTGTATGCAAGTCCAGATCTTCCTGCCAATTGCGCATGCTTTTTGCCATCGACAGTTTCATACTGCCAGCTACCACCGAGAGAAAATTTCGGATATACTATTTCAACTTCCTGAGGTTTTCTCGTTAACGCTTCTGTTAAGTGCTTTACTCTTAAATTTAATTCATTTTCTTTCAAATATTCGTTTATGGCATTGTCTCCTTCTCCTTTGTTTTTTGGATTGTCTAACTTTCCATCCATCATATCTGCAGCCCATCGTAATTTATCATAGATATCCTTATAAAATTCTGATGCTTGGCTTTTTTCTGCAAAATCCTTGGTCAATTCTATATTTCTATCTTCATATATTTGTGCTTTTAAAGAAATATTTACATTTTTCATTATTTCTACCAGTGTACTTATCTTACCCTTGGTTGGAGTTGGTTTTGCAGCGTCTTTTGGTTTTGGAGTGCCTTGATGGGTTTTGAAAACATCAAGCATCTTATTGTTTATCTTGCTATTTATCTTGTCTTGCGATTCTTTATCTTTCTTATAGATATCTTGCTTTTTAATTCTTTCAGCTTCTTGATCTGGTGTTTCATTATCTTTCTTTTTAAATTTATTGTCTTTCCATTCAAAGGCACTTACTGTTTTTTCTTGATCCCATGATGGAATCAAAGCAGTAAGTTGGTCTTTCGAAACATTAAAGCCAAAAATTAAACTCCATTTAATATCAGGATAAATAGCAATATTTACATCTTGTTTAAAAGCGCAGGTTTGAATATTTGCTTTTATTTTTAAAGTTTTTCCCAGAGAATTAGGCAACCAAAAATATTGCATTGTTTTGATAAACATCAAAATACTATTGCCATCTTTTGGAATATCATAATTATAAAAAGCATCAAATTCTATTTGGTTTTGTCTTACAGTAACCAATCCTTTCTCGATAGGAACATCTTCTTTTTGATTGGTTTTAATCATTCCGCTTGTTGTAGTACTTTTAGACTCAGTTTTTACCAATTCTGACTTTTTTTCTTCAACCTTATGTTCCGCTTTGGAACTCGGCTCTACTTTTAGTTCAAAATCTTTGGGTATTGCAGTTACCGTTATTTCCTTTGTAGTATGCTTCGACTTTAAATTGCATTCTACAGATTTAATATCAAAATCCAATATATAGGTACCTTTTTTGCCCGCTACAATTTCTACATCCAGACTTTTTTTCGTTCTTTGCACAGTGTCTTTAGAATCAAAAACTATTGTACTGCCTGCTGAACTTTGTTTTTTTAGTTCGATTTTATCATATCTGCAATGTTGAAAAGCTGCCACATTTGTTTCTACACTTCCCGACATTAATGGATTGTTGCCAGATTCGATATTCAACTTTGGTATTGCTTGCCCTTTTACTTGAACAACATCACTTTTAAAACTTACTAATTCCTCGGTTTTGTCGTGTTTAATTTTTGCATAAAGTGTTATTTCCTGACTGTTTGCAAAAGCTGAGCCACTCCAAAATGGATCTAGAATTATGTCAACTACTGCTTTTTGAACGCTTGTTTTACCAGTTTCTTTACCAGTTTTGAGTTTACCTTGGGGAGAAGAACTTAAAATAGTTTCCCCATCGACTACTTTGGCTACTACTTCGCGTCTGAAATAGGTATTTTTAGGCATGTCAGGTTCAAGTTGCCCTGGTTTTAAGTCGACAGCTACTCCATTTTCTCTTTTTAAAGCGGGTAGTTTATTATCGCTGTATACCATATTTTTATTCATGAGCTGTATGTCAATTTCTTGACCGTAAAGCCCTTTGGTATATATGTGCAACTGGATTTTTTGTCCAAATTTTAAAATTGCATCCTTTGGAATGTCTACTGTTTTACCGTTTGTATCTATATATTTCCATTGTACCCCAATTATTTTTGGAGTGCCTAATGCCCTAATAAAAATACCTCTTGGTGATTTTCCCAGTGCAGCATTTTTAAACTCTGTATTGTCAAATGCTTCCAGCCAAACCATACCGCCACCCTCTAGAAATTCTGGAAAAAGAATCGCGTCAGAACCGTTTATTTTCATTTTGGCTAATCCTTTCGTAAACGACTCATTATGCGTAATTTGTTTAGCATCTACTCCGTTATTTACCAACTGCCATGCCCAATTCAAATCTTTATAATCTTCTAATAATTTAGTTTGCATTTCTTCAAACTTTTTTAGCTCTGAATTGTATTTATTAAAAGCGACAGTCGACGCATGCATATTTGTTCTACTAGGTTTGGTTTTCTCTACATCGTCCATTTTTTGGATAGTGTAATTAAAACTTTCCGCTTTTTTTAACTCCAATACACCCAACCCAGCATTAAAAACCTGATCTTTTGTTGGTTTTGCTATTATGTTTATTTCTTTGCTCATATTTGCTGGTACTATAGGTTTACAACTTGATAAACGGCGTCATTGTTTGCACTGAAATTTACGCCTGGTAAAATTTCTTTTAAAACATCTGGATCGCTACTTTCGGCATTTTTCTGACTCATGGAAGCGGTTTGTCCATGATTTTTAATACTTATACAATCAGGTCCGCCTATTGGGCAGGTGGCTTTGCTGCTTTCAAGTAACGGATTGCCTTTGTTTTCATCGTAAGTTACTTTCTTATAAAATCCTGTCCATTGTGTTATTACTACTTGGCAAGGCAAAAAACCAGAGCTTGAAGGTTGCATTTTGCATTTGCCAAAAGTATTTTTTTCGAGTGTTTTGCCAATTTCTTTGGTTGTAGCTACCAATTTTTCTTCACCATTGTCATTTGCAAATGCTTTGGTTTGGGTTTTTACTTTTATAATATCTGTTTGGGGAGATTCACTAAACTTGCATTGGCAAGTTCCGCCTTGTACTACATAATGTTTTTCGGCCATAATGTGATAATTTGATAGTTTGTTTATTAGGCAAATATACCTTTTTTATATACAGAGTGCTTATTTAAGGCTGTTGTTTTCTTACAATTGATATATTTCTATTATGGTATTTTTGGTAGTGTTTTGGTCAATTTTGGTATTAAAATTAGCTATTATAGCAAAAATATTGCCGTTGTCTGCATGAAGTTTGTATTTAATATCCATTTCTGAGTATATAGTTTCTATAGTATTGTCTGTCATTTTTGCTTTTGGATAATTGTAGTTTAATAAAACCTCATTCATATTTCTTTCATCTATGGCTTTGCCATGCACATTTATAATTATTTTGTTTGTTTCTGTACAAAAGGGTTCTACAGTATGTGTAGCTTCATATTTAACTGTCGTGTTGCCAAAAACCGGGTAGTCTCTTACTACAGTTTTACCAAAATTGTCTGTGTATGGAATATACAGTGGAGCGAAATAGAGTGAAAAGAACCAGTTTTTATACAAGGATTGTTTCAGCAAGTCTTCATTGACCAAAATAGCATCAATACTTTCAATTATTTTTAATGTGGCATCGCCCTTATAATAATCTAGTAATGTTTCTTTTTCCTGAAGCCAATTTTGCTTTATACTTTTTAAATTTGCAACAGAATCTACTTGACCAAATTGATTGGCTATTATTTGAATTGGATAAAAAGCTTTGCTGGCTTTGTCTGCCAATTGTTCTATTTTTATATCTGGTTCCAGATTGTTAATATATACTTGGTTCCTGTTAATTTCGAATATAAAATTTACATTTCTGTTCAATAAACATTGTACTTCAATTTCATAGTGCATTGTGTTTTTTAACACATCATTGTTTAAAGTTTTTACGACAACACCATAAATTTTTTTTATTTCAAATGGAGAAAATTTTAATTCAAAATTGTTTATAAAGGGAACATTATTCATAAATAGTATTGCTTGTTTTTTTGTGATGCAAATTTATATAAAAATGACATCTATATAACTTGATTATCATAAGAAAAAGTAAAAAATGCTGTCCAAGTACTTGAATAGCTTCCCTGAGCCTCAGGCACATTGTCCAACCCCTTGAATTGTTTCCCTGAGCTTCAGGCAGACTGTCCAACCCCTTTAATAGCTTCCCTGAACTTCAGGGAGACTGTCCAACCCCTTGAATGGGTACTAAAAAATTTTAAAAAGCAAAAATTTTGACAAAAATTATTTGTTAATTGTTTACAAAACATATTTTTGAATATATTTGAATCTAAATTTAAAATATATTTATGAAACTTTATCCCATTGCAACTTCGCAGCTTCAGTACTTGGAAACTGGACAATTTATTATTCGGTTGATAACAGATTTTGAAAACAAAAATCTTGACCCGGCTACAGATCCGGAATTTAAAACCCTTTATGATAGTTTAAAAGCACAATCGCCAGAATATGATGCGGCTTTAATGCAAATAAGAGCTAAAGCTGAAACCGAACAACTTATTTCTCTCGACTATATTCGGGACAGAAAAATAACCACATTGCGCAATGCCGTCAATGTTTTTAAATATACAGATATACCAGCGGAAAGAACTGCTTATGGTTTGCTGAAAATTTTACTTACAGTGTATAAAAATATTGATATTGCCAATTTTGAAGCAGAAAGCTTAGGACTTAATAATCTGGTAGCAGAATTAAAAAATGCAACATACGCACCAGCTGTGCAAACTTTGGGGCTTGCAGTACATGTGACGAATTTGGAAACAGCAAACAACAATTTTAAAACTACATTCAGTACTCGCTCTATCTCCACAATAAATACGGCGGTGTATGATGTCAAACTACTCAAGAAAAATATTTTGACAACCTACAAAGATTTGGTAGAATATGTTTTTGTCATGGCAAAGCGCAAGAAAACAACTTTTTTTGTAGATACTTTTACTGTAATTAATAATGGTAGAAAGTATTTTGCAGATATTTTGGCTAAGCGCGGTGGCAGTGGTGGTGAGGAACCTACAGTTTAAAAAATGAAAAGCCGAATAAAAATAAATTTATTCGGCTTTGGTTTTTCAGAAATTACCTGAATCAGTCTCGCTGCAATTTAATCTCACATATGGCGCTTGGTCCGCATTATCCATACGATTTTTGAATCCCCTGCTAGTCCGAGCATTAGTTAATACTGGCGCTAGCGCGAGTTTCAAACTCGTGCCTGCAATGATAGGCTAAAAAATTATAAAACCCCACCATAAGTCCACAAAAAAATAAATAAACTATAATTGAAAAGTTACAGTTTTTTATATTTGTAAAAAAAATGAGTAGAAAATATAAATTTGGAGAAAAAGAAGGGGCATATTTTATCAGTTTTGCTACAGTATACTGGATTGATGTATTTACCAGAGATGATTATTTTGGTTGTATTATTGAATCATTAGATTATTGTAGAAAAAACAAAGGGATGGAAATTTACGGGTATTGTATCATGCCAAGTCATGTACATTTAATTTTCAGGTCGGCTTTAAGAGATCCATCAGGTTTATTAAGAGATTTTAAAGGATTTACTTCCAGAAAAATGCTAAAAATTATAGAAGAAAATCCACATGAAAGCAGAAGAGATTGGATGATTTGGATGTTTGAAAGAGCAGGTAAAAAGAATAGTAATGTAAAGCATAGACAGTTTTGGCAACAAAATAATAAACCAATTGAAATTTGGTCATTAAAAGTTTTTGAACAAAAATTAAACTATATCCATAATAATCCTATCGAAACTGGTTTTGTAACAGACACTGTAGATTGGAAATATAGCAGTGCAAGGAACTATAGCAATAATGACCATACCGTTTTAGAAATTGATTTGAATTGACTTTCATTGCGGTCACGAGCTAGAAGCTCGCGTTAGCTGGGGGAGCAACAAATGAGATTCCTCGTTCCTCGGAATGACAAATCCCACCGCGCGGAACGATTTGTTTGAAGAAATTAAAAATATAATGATATGAACTACCGTGAACAACTTTTAGATTATCTTGAAAATGAGGATCTCAATAAAATTTTAGATTGGATAAACTCTAAACCTATTATAGATCACACAGATATATTTAGAGAATTCCAACAAATTTTAAGAGAAATATATGAGGCAACAAACGACCCTGATATGTTAGAACAAATTGAGTACTATGATACTTTTATCCCAGAGTATGAGGACAAAGTGCTCGATGAAAAACTAGCTGAAGCCAATTATGTAATGTTATTGCAGGAACAAGAAAAAGCCTTTGCAGAAATGGATAGAAGAATTGCTGGCAGTAGAAGATATATTATTGATTGCATTGTAAATAATGAAGAAAATGCAGAATCTATGAAAGAACTCGCGCATAAAATGATGAACACTGAGAAAGAAAATGGGTTTTATGACGAAAATAACTGGAAAGATATTTTGTAGGTTCAATGATGTATTTCACATTAGCCCTGATTGAAGTGAAAATTTTGCAGGAAAAAATAATATTATTTTCTAGACCAAAACAGCGACCAACGGAAGCTCCTTTTGGGCAATGAAAATAAATTATTTTGAGAGATTGCTTCGTTCCTCGCAACGACAAATTGAAACGGAAAGCAGGAACAGCTCCAAAAAAATTATTTACCCGAGCTGGTGGCTATTACAAATTTTAAATTGTTCTTCACTCCTATTTGCAATACATCGACCAAATCCTGAACCTGCAAGTTAAACGGTATTCTCACCACAACTGACTGGTCTTTGGTTTCGCCGAGTTTTGATAATAATGTAGCTTCGAGTTTGTCAAATGAAACTTCTTCCTTGTCCAGATAAAATTTCTTTTCGGCTGTTACAGAAAGCGTAATGTGTTGCTTGTTGGTTTTTTCATTATTCTTGGCTTTTGGCAATGTCATTTTTATAACATTTGGATTTGCCAAGGTGGATATAATGAGAAAAAATAGCAATAAAAAGAACATAATATCACTTAGTGAAGACGTAGCAACTTCGGCATGAAACCTTTTATTTCGCTTTATTTGTGGCATTTGGTCTCTGAATTATGTTAACAAATTCTAATACATGACGCTGTATATTGAGCGAAAAACTATCGATAACACCATTGAATAAATGGTAAGCAGAATAGGCTATAATTCCTACAGCAAGTCCCGCGCCAGAACTAATCATCTTTTCGTATAAACCACCGGAAATATTTCCGATACTAATGTTTTCTGTGATTGAAATACTGTAAAAAATCTTGATTACACCGCCAATAGTTCCAATAAAACCGAGCGTTGGCGCAATACCAGCAATAAGTCCTAAATGACCCAAACGTCTTTCCATTTGACCAATTTCGATATTGGCGACTTTTTCCATATTCGATTCAATTTCGGCAATGGGTCTTCCAATGGTGTGAATGCCTTCTTTGATGACATTTCCTGAGGCTGTCGTATCTTTTTCGGCAGTGGCAATGGCCATTTCGACATTTCCGGAATTAAGATGAATTCTGATATCTTTCATCAAATGGGTGTCATATTTGGTGTGCTTTCTGAGGTAGATAAATCGCTCAATGATAACATAAATGGTATAAAAAAGCAAGATAGAAATAGGAATTAGGAAAAATCCACCTTTTAATATAAATTCTAAAACCGAGATTTCATTTTCTTTGGCAATATTTTCGATTACTGCGCCAGTTGCTGCAGCAACTGTATCGTTTTGGGCTTGTAAAAAAAATCCAATCATAAATTATATTATAGGTGACAATTATTGTAGAAAAAATCTCAAATTTGCAATAAAGATAATTTTCTATATAGTAATAAACTAAAAAATGTAAAATTTATTTTGTTTCACGCCAAGTTTTACAATCTAGAACATAGCATTGCAAACCTGAAATTCATAGTTTTGGTTTTGAATAACAAAAGTGTGGACCAAAAAAACAGATTATAAACACGAATTTCACCAATTTTCACAAATTAATTAGTGAAAATTAGTGAGATTCGTGTTGAAATTTTTACAGACTAAAGTGGAATGCACTAAAATTACATTGTTTTAATTATATTGACATCAATAAAATGAATTACCAAGAAACACTACGTTGGATGTTTACTCAACTGCCCATGTATCAGTACCAAGGCGCATCGGCGTATAAAAAGGATTTGACAAATACCATACTTTTGGCGAACTATCTTGGAAACCCTGAAAAAAAATTAAAAACGATTCATGTGGCTGGAACCAACGGAAAAGGCTCAACTTCGTCCATGATTGCTTCTGTTTTGCAAGAAGCTGGTTATAGAGTAGGTTTGTATACATCGCCACATTTAAAAGATTTTCGAGAACGAATTAAAATTAATGGTCAGGAAATCGAGGAAACTTTTGTAGTAGATTTTATTAAAAACCACCAATTCTTTTTTGAACAAAATAGTTTGAGTTTTTTTGAAATGACTGTAGGTTTGACCTTTGATTATTTTGTAAAAGAAGAAATTGACATTGCCATAATTGAAGTTGGAATGGGTGGCAGATTGGATTCTACCAACATTATAACGCCTTTAGTTTCGGTGATAACCAATATTGGTTTGGATCATACCCAATTTTTGGGCAATACTTTAAAAGCAATTGCTGGGGAAAAAGCAGGAATCATTAAACCAAATATTCCAGTAGTAATTGGCGAATACACGGTTGAAACTAAAGAAGTTTTTTTAAATAAAGCCGAAGAATGCAAATCGAAGATTTATTTTGCTGGTGATTTGATACAAGAAATTTACCCATCCATATTACTTGGCGATTATCAAGTTCAGAATATAAAAACGGTAATGCAAACTTTTGAAGTGCTAAAATTGCAAAATGAGTTTGTCGTTTCAGAGCAAAATATTAAAGATGGATTAATGAATGTGGTGAAAAACACTGGATTGCTGGGGCGTTGGCAACAAATTAAAACCAATCCAAAGGTAATTTGCGACACCGCCCACAATAGTCATGGGCTAAAAATTGTAATTAATCAAATACTTAATCAAAAGTTTGAAAAGCTACATATCGTTTTAGGAGTCGTAAATGATAAAGATTTGAATGATTTTCTGCCATTATTCCCAAAAGAAGCGACATATTATTTCTGCAGACCAAATATTCCTAGAGGTTTGGATGGAACAATTCTCCAACAAAAGGCTTTCGAATTTGGTTTAAAAGGAAATTTATACAATTCTGTTTCAGAAGCTTATCAGTCCGCATTGGAAAAAGCATCGGGTAATGATTTTATATATATTGGCGGAAGTACGTTTGTAGTTGCAGAAATAGTATGATTTTTTGTAACTTTTGTTTGCAGGATAAAAAAAGTATAGTATATTTGCACTCACTAATTCACAAAGCAATTTGTAGTTGATTAGGGCGATTAGCTCAGCTGGTTCAGAGCATACCGATTATCATCGGAAGTGGTCTAAGGTGCAGAAGCAAATTTGAAATATTTGAAAATACAATATTAGGGCGATTAGCTCAGCTGGTTCAGAGCACCTCGTTTACACCGAGGGGGTCGGGGGTTCGAACCCCTCATCGCCCACAAGTTGTACAAAAGGTTAAAAACTCTATAAATTGTATGATTTATAGAGTTTTTTTAGTTTGGGCAAATCTCAAATTATTCATTTATATTATGAAAATCATTAATCGACTTCAAAAGTTGAGATTAGCAAAAAAAGTTAACCAAATCTCCATAGTAGCAAATTTGACCTATTCTAATGCTTTGTTAACATTTTTTTTAACATTACACTTATTATTTTTTAAACATCTAAAATTATAGACTAACCACTAAAATTATAACAAAAATTTAGGTGGCAAAATAATTTTTATTTTATAATTTTTAAATACTTTTGCAATCTTAACTTAATTAACTAATTAATAATGAAAAAAATAATTTTATTACTTTCTGCTGCTGTTGTTTTAATTTCTTGTAGCAAAGTTGGCAAAGATGAATATATCATTTCAGGGACTGCAACAGGAATTGAAAATGGTAAAACAATTATTCTTGAAACTCAAGATGCAACAGGAATGGTGTTGGCAAAAGATACTGTTAAAGTTGAAAATGGAAAATTTGAAATGAAAGGAAAAATCACTGAACCTTCATTTTATAGTATACAATTAGAAGGAGCGCAAGTTAAAATCCCTTTTATCTTAGAAAATGGAGAAGTAACTATTGCTATCAATAAAGATAGTATACAAAAATCTAAAGTTTCAGGAACTTACAACAATGATGAATATGTAGCTTTTAATGAAGAAATCACTAAAGTTCAAAAGAAACTTATGGATTTTCAAAGTAAAAATATGAAAGCTATGGAAACTGCTCAACAAACTAAAGATACTGTTGTAATCAATAAGTTGATGTCAGAATTCACAAAAATTCAACAAGAAGTAGGTGAAGCATCCAAGGCAAAATATGTTACTTATGCTGAGACTCATCCAAAAGCTTTTATTTCAGCTTTGATCATTCAAGGTATGTTAAATGATCCAACGGCAGACGTTGCTAAATCTGAAAAATTATACAATAGTTTGGAAGAATCATTGAAAAAAACTAAACCTGGAATCGCTATTAAAACTAAGTTGGCTGAATTGAAAATGCCGGCTGTAGGAGCTGCTCCAGTTCCAGCAGCACCAGCTGTTGAAGCTAAATGAAGAACAGATTTTTCAGGTCCTAATCCGCAAGGTAAAGTAATATCTTTGAAAGAAAATTTAGGAAAAGTTACTATAGTTGATTTTTGGGCCTCATGGTGTGGACCTTGTCGCCAAGAAAATCCAAACGTAGTAGCAATTTATAAAGAATTGCATAGTAAGGGGCTTAATATAATTGGTGTTTCGTTAGATAAAGATGCCAAAGCTTGGAAAGATGCAATTGCAAAAGACAAGTTGACTTGGAGTCATGTTTCAAATTTAAAATTTTGGGACGAGCCTATAGCTATTCAATATAAAGTAGAATCGATACCCGCTACATTTATTCTTGATGCCTCAGGAAACATTGTAGCAAAAGATTTAAGAGGTCCTGCACTAAGAGCAAAAGTCTTAGAACTTTTAGCAAAATAAGTGTAATTATTCTTTTAAAATAAAAAATCTCCCTAGTGGAGATTTTTTATTTTATTCAATACCAATACATTAAAAATAATAGTAAAATTAAGTGCAATTTTAGTTTGGAAACTTCAAAACTGTTTCTATATTTGCACCCGGTTAGCACGATAAGCAATGCTTGTTGAGACTTGGGGAGATACTCAAGCGGCCAACGAGGGCAGACTGTAAATCTGCTGTGTAAACTTCGCAGGTTCGAATCCTGCTCTCCCCACTAAAGCGTTTCAAGCAATTGAAACGTTTTTTTTATAGAATAGTTTTGCGACTTTGCGTGCTTCTCACCAAAAAATATCTAGCTATAGAAAATTTTAATAAATAACAGGTTTACCCTAATTTTTGGTTGCTGTTTATTTCGCTTTCGTATTGTAAGTAATTTGTTATATAATAAAAA
>NZ_JANLVD010000227.1:0-4196 GCF_031363805.1 Flavobacterium sp.
AGGCACCATTTCTGGATTGATAAACAGTGCCAAACCACATCAAAAAATTATTGGATTTCCTGCGTTGAAAGGCGACTTTTTGTCGGACGATATTCGTAAATTTGCAACAAATACTAATTGGGAATTGATTTCTGATTATCATTTTGGCGGTTATGCAAATGTAAATCAAACACTTATTTCGTTTATCAATACATTTTATAGCGATTATAAGATTCCGTTGGATCCAGTTTATACCAGTAAGATGGTTTTTGGCGTTTTAGATTTAATAGAAAAAGAATATTTTCCAAAAAATTCAAAAATATTAATGATTCACACTGGCGGATTGCAAGGAATTGAAGGGATGAATCTGCTTTTGGAAAAGAAAAAAATGACTAAAATAATTTTTAATGAATAAGATTTTATTATTATTTTTAATAGCCTTTTTGGTAAGTTGCGGTGCCTCTAAACCAAAAGCACCTACCAAAAAAGTAGCTCAAATTTCACGCAAAGGTGTTTCGAACAAACCCGTAGCAAAACTAGAGAGTAAAGAATTTAAAAATGGATTTCCATCCAATTCAAAAACCGAAATTTTAGAAGCTACTCAAAAAATTAAGGTCACCCAAGAAATGGTTCTCAATTATATTGCAAATTTTAAAACCATTGCCAAAGAAAATATGACTTCAAAAGGCATTCCAGCCAGTATCACTTTGGCACAAGGCATTCTAGAATCTGGTGCAGGAACTGGCGATTTGGCTCTGCAAGCCAACAATCATTTTGGTATAAAATGTCACAAAGAATGGACAGGTGAAAGTGTGCGACATGATGATGATTCGCCACAAGAATGCTTTAGAAAATACAACCAGCCTGAACAATCCTATCGTGATCATTGCGCTTTTTTAACGAGCCGACCTTGGTATTCACCTTTATTTTTATTACCAAAAAACGATTATAAAGCTTGGGCGAAAGGTTTAAAAAAATCAGGTTATGCCACCGATGTGAAATATCCTCAAAAACTCATTGGTATTATCGAAAGATACCAACTCCAACAATATGATGCCGAAGTTTTAGGAATTGAATATGTGGAAGAATCAAAATCGGCAGAAAATACAGAAGCGGAAGTACCAACAAATGTTTCTGAAACGTATGTGGTTATAAAAGGCGACACTTTGTATTCCATTTCAAAAAAATTCAATCTCACCATAGAAGATTTAAAGCGGAAAAACAATTTGTCTGAAAACGGATTGGCTTTGGGTCAGACTTTGAATGTGAAGTAATTTTGGTATGAAGTTGGGAGTTTGAAGTTGGAAGATGGGAGTTGGAAGTTTGAAGATGATTGTTAATTTTCAGCATTTGTCAAATCTAAAAAACTAAAGTTTATATTTAATATTGTAATTCGTAATTCGTAATTCAAAAAAATCTTAAATTAAAAATGTTATATAAAAGAAGTAGCGAACTTTTTGCTGAAGCAGAAAAAGTAATTCCTGGAGGTGTAAATTCTCCAGTTCGGGCGTTTAAATCAGTTGGTGGAACGCCAATTTTTGTAGAAAAAGCCAAAGGTGCCTATTTGTTTGATGCCGATGGCAATAAATTAATAGATTACATCAATTCTTGGGGACCTATGATTTTAGGTCACGCGTATCAACCTGTAGTCGATGCCATTATTGAAAAAGCAAAATTAGGTACTTCTTTCGGAATGCCTACAGAATTGGAAACCGAAATAGCAAAATTGGCGATTTCTATGGTTCCAAATATCGATAAAATTCGGTTTGTAAGCTCCGGAACAGAAGCTTGCATGAGTGCCATTCGCCTTGCGCGAGGTTTTACAAAAAAAGAAAAAATTATAAAATTTGCAGGTTGCTACCACGGGCATTCCGATTCGTTTTTGATTCAGGCAGGAAGCGGCGCTATCACTTTTGGTTCACCAAATAGTCCTGGAGTTACAGCTGGCACTGCCAAAGATACTTTGCTTGCCAATTATAATAATTTGGATAACGTAAAAAGCGTAATCGAAGCCAATAAAAACGAAATTGCCGCTATTATCATCGAGCCAGTTGCGGGAAATATGGGTTGTATTTTGCCACAAAAAGGATTTTTAAAAGGTTTACGAAGCTTGTGCGATGAACATCAGATTCTTTTGATTTTTGATGAAGTCATGACAGGATTTCGTCTTGCCAAAGGTGGCGTTCAAGAATTATACAATGTAAATGCCGATATTGTTTGCTTCGGAAAAGTAATTGGCGGCGGTTTGCCAGTAGGTGCTTTTGCAGCACGTGAAGAAATCATGAATTATTTGGCGCCACTCGGTCCAGTGTATCAAGCGGGAACATTGTCAGGAAATCCGTTGGCAATGGTTGCGGGTTTGACCATGTTGAAAGCTTTGAATGACGATGCCGATATTTTTAAAAGACTCAACGAAAAAACTACTTATTTAGCCAACGGTATAGGTCGTGTTTTGAAAAATAATAAAATCGATTTTACGATTAATCAAGTGGGTTCTATGATTTCGGTTCATTTTGATGCCAATCCAGTCATTGATTTTGAAACTGCCAAAAAAGGCGACAATGAAACTTTTAAAAAATTCTTTCACGGTTTGCTCAAAGAAGGTATTTATATAGCACCTTCGGCTTATGAAAGTTGGTTTATAACCGATGCTTTGACTTATGATGATTTAGATTTTACCATTGCTGCTGTAGATAAGGTTTCTAGGGATTTTTAGATAAATTATTCCCACTAATTTCACTCCCGATAGCTATTGGGATTCACGAATTGATTTGGTGGTTGGGTTTTGAAGTATATGGATTAACTATAAAATTAATAACAATAAAAATACAATTGGATTTGAATTTATCCTGCAAGGTTTTTTTTAACCTTGTAGGATTTTAATTTTTAGGCGAAAATACGATTCCTAACTTCTTCTGTGGTAAAAGTTTTTGCACCATTTGCGATGGATTCACTTATTGATTCTATATGATTTACATATTGATTCTTGGTCAATGGCTTGCCATCAATGGTGTAGGCAACAATATAATTGCCATTTAAAACAGTATCAATTTCATCCAATAATTTTTCATCTTGAATGTTTTGCACTTTTTGAATAATTTGGGTTTTATGTTGCTCAATATTCATAATAACAATTTTAATAAAGTAAAGATAATAAAATGCAATTGGGTTTTGAATTTATCCTGCAAGGTTTTTTTAACCTTGTAGGATTTTAATTTTTATAAAAATATCAAATTGTGGTTTCCCGTAAAATTTATTGTTTTATAGGTTTTAGTTTTGGTGAAAATGTTGATAACTAAAACTGAAACATATTTTAGGAAGTGTTAAATTGGCTAACAAATTAAAAAATAGAAACTATGAACCAAGAAATTATTGAAGCAATCGAAAACAAAAATCTAATTGAATTTAATTATGATGGAGAATCTAGAACAGTTGAACCACATTGTTATGGAGTTTCGACAAAAGGCAATGAAGTATTGAGAGCATATCAAGTCGATGGTTATAGTTCTTCTGGAAATATGGGATGGAAAATGTATGATTTAGGAAAAGCTGATAATATTAATGTTTTGGAAGATACATTTGATAAATCCCGAAGTGATTACAAAAAAGGCGATAAGACAATGGAAGAAATTTATTCGGAACTTTAAAAAGAGACATCTATGAAATTCGACAAAAATAAGGATGATATCAAGAATATAAACATTCTGAAAAGTGAAATAAAAAAGATTAATAGCCCATATTCAAAGATACTTATTGATTCACTTTTTAACTCCTCCTCTTCAGAAGAATTTAGAAACTCTATCAAAGAAAATGTTTCTAAACATATTGAAGATAAAATAAAAAAATAATGGCAAGATATTTTATAAAGTCAATATCAATTGAAGGTTTTAGGGGAGTTAACAATAATAATTCACCCTTGCTAATTGATTTTCAATCAGATGGAGTCACTTCAATATTTGGCGAAAACGGTAAGGGAAAAAGTTCAATTTTTGAAGCTTTTTTATTCTCAATTTTAGGAAGAATAATTAGACTTGATGAATATCACATTGATATTAGAGATAAAGGAGCAATAAAAAATTTATTGAGGTGTTCATTTATTTACTTATTATAATCTCTTGATATAAAACCTTTTGAGTATTCATCATTCTGTTTATTAATAGGTCAAAAATATTTTCCTTATAAATTGACCTGTTAATTCGGTAACTAAACTCATCTAA
>NZ_JANLVD010000252.1:0-1807 GCF_031363805.1 Flavobacterium sp.
ATGATTCCTGGAGGTGCTTTGCCTTCTGCATCATATATGTAGGCTTCTATTAATAATTTTTTGGTGTACCATTTTTGAGGAAAATTATATGATACTTTTTTACCAGTTTTTACTGGACCCGAAAGTTCATCCCACTTCCCATCTTTAAACTGGTAAAGTTTCCATTTGATAGTATTTGGGTCTATAACGATAGTACCTTTATGAAATTCTACGACTTCATAAAAAGTAGCTTCTCCAATTTTTGGATTTAATGCGCCTTTTATTTTTGCTACTCCTTTCATACTAGCTATAATTTGGGGTTTCCTCATCTTCAAATTCCTCCATGTCGACCATAGGACTTAGAGCTTCTATAACTTCTTTTTTCTCTTTTTTGGCTTGGGTTGGAGCGGGCTGGCTTACCTGCCCATGAAAAGTTATTTTAATACAATCTGTACCACCAATAGGGCAGGTGGCTTTACTGTCTTCGACCAATATTTTGCCTTTATTCTCTAAGGTCACATTTTTATAAAAACCACTCCACTTGGTTACAACGGCTTGACAAGGTTTGTAGCCACCGCCAGGAATGGGCTGTTTTTGGCAAGGACCAAAAGTATTTTTTTCGAAAGTTTGTCCAATTTCTTTGTCGGTGGCAATCATTTTTTTGCTACCATCTTTGTCATTTATAAACTCTTTTTTATGAGACTTTACGGCCAATTTGTCTGGTGCTGCCCCAAAATTGCACATGCATATTGCACCGTGACATACTATGTTTTTTTCTGCCATACTCTTTTTAGTTTTTGTTTATTTGTTTATTTGTTTTTTGATTATTCGATGGTTTGATTATTCGATCTTTCGAAAATACTAATAATCGAATAGTCGAACTATCGAATTTCAAATGAATACTTTTTATTTTTAATTAAAAATTCCCCATCAATTTTTTCAATATTCAAATTTTTGTTCAATATATATATTGTAACATACGATTCAATAGGAAACAATCCTGTGTTATTTTGATTTTTAACCAATTGTTTCGAAACAATTGCTTTCTCATTTTCATCAAAATTACCTTGATTTTCTACTTCAATAATCACTTCTTCCTCGTAATCAAGATTAAAGAAACTTAATGTTTCAACACCTTTTTTCTGAAAACCATGATAAGGCTCGTCAAAAATAGGAAAAAAATATTGGTTTATGAATAGGTTTTTTTTAATTGTTTTTAATAAAATTGCTTCGTTTTCTAAACTTTTCTCAAACAGTATCAAATACTTATCGACTATTTCGCCATCATATTCCTGAATCATTTTTTGTTTAATTTGAGTCCATTTTTCTACTATTTCATTATAATTTTCCAAACCAATAATTACATTTTTGGTATTAACTTGGAAAACACATTTTTCTATAGCTTCTCTGCACTTCAATGCGATAATTTGCATTAACGAATCTGGATATTTAAAATTCAGCAGAAAACTTGTTATGGTTACTTCTGTTAAAAAATAGGGTTTCAAGAACTCTTTGGTATAATGAACTGCTACTTTGTATGATATAACACTCAAATCGTCAGATGTATCTCCATCAATAGAGATTTCAACTGCATACTCTTGTTTAAAATCCTTAAAATTACAATTGATACTATTACTGTGAATCAGCAATTGTTGTTGTTCTTTTGACATAATTAAAACATATAATTAAACCGCCAAGTTACATATTATATCAATTATTTTTAACACAATTATATAAGAATATTCCAAACAATTAAATTTTATTGCGCCATTAAATATTTTAACAAATACTTTGCATTTTATTTCTAAAAATAACAATATGTTTGACA
>NZ_JANLVD010000264.1:0-23025 GCF_031363805.1 Flavobacterium sp.
CTGATTCATAGCAGATAAGTTTAGCCCCGATAGCAGTGGAAATCCTGTCATTGCGAGGAACGAAGCAAACAAATCGTAAGATTGCTTCGTTCCTCGCAAAGACAGAATGTAACGAATAGCGGGAAATATCTTCAAAAAAAAAAGCGTCTCCAATGTGAAACGCCAATTCATGTTTTATTAAATAATTTATTCTAATTCGAATGTTAATTTTAGATTTACTCTAAATTCCATTACTTTCCCGTCAACTACTTTTGCACTTTGGTCTTGAACGTATACAGAACGAATGTGTTTTACCGATTTTGATGCTTTTTCAACTGCTTTTCTAGTGGCATCTTCCCATGAAGTTTCTGAACTTGACAATACTTCGATTACTTTTAATACTCCCATAATTTATAGTTTTTTAGTTAATTAATCTACTAATTTATGAATTTTTGGGCACATTTCAAAATTTAAGCATTTATAGCTTCTACTTTTAATTCTGGTTCGTTCAACATATCTTTTAGCATGCTTTCAATTCCATTTTTAAGCGTAAATGTTGACGATGGACAACCACTGCAAGCACCTTGCAAAATCACTTTTACTTGTTTACTTTCCTCAGAATAGGAGTCGAATAAAATATTTCCACCATCGGCAGCGACTGCTGGCTTGATATATTCTTCAATAATATTAATGATTTTTTGAGAGGTTGTATCGAGATTTTCAAAATTGGCAATTTGCTGTTTTTCTTGTTTGGAAGTGGCTACAACTTTGGTTTCATCGACTACAATATGTCCGTTTTCAATAAACTCTTTGATAAAAGTTCGAATTTCTGTCGTGATTTCTTGCCATTCGGCCACCGCGTATTTGGTTACAGAAATATAATTTTCATCAATAAAAACTTCTTTTACAAAAGGAAAATTGAATAATTCTTTTGCCAAAGGCGACGCTTGTGTTTCGTCTATATTTTTACATTCCACAATAGTTTTAGTCAGCATTTTGCTGGCTACAAATTTCATAACCGATGGATTTGGCGTACTTTCAGCATATACAGATATGGGCGATTTTTTTGGCTTTTCGGTTTGTTTGACTACTTCGCCACCACTGTTTACATATTCCTCCATTTGTTCTGCTACGGCATGCTTTACATCTTCCCATTCTACAATATTGTATTTTTCTATCGCAATGAAGTTTCCAGAAATATAGACTGTTTTAACGAAAGGTAAGTAAAATAGTTGTTGAGCCAATGGTGATTCCGTTGCTTCGTCTATATTTTTATATTCAAAACTTTGGTTTGGTGTAATAAAATAAGAAAATTCAAATTTTAATATGCTAGGATTGGACGTATCTTTTATCGTAATAAGTTTCATTTTGTCGATTTTTTACAAAATTAACAAACAATAATTATATGTTACAGTATATTTGATAAAATAAAGATTTTTTTAACTTTTTATATTCAGGCAATCTATAATTAAAACTGTTAATTGTGTTTTATAATTCAAAAATTATATCTTTGAATTGTATTGATGTTTAAATATTATTGCTTTTATAAGAAAGTAATACACTGAAAAGATAATATAAAATGAATTTTAAAAAAATACTATTAGGAATTGCATTTATAATTATACAATTCTCCTATTCTCAGGAAGGAATTGCTGTGTATTCGGATTACTTGTCGGATAATTATTATTTATTGCATCCATCGATGGCTGGAGCGTCAAATTGTTCAAAAATAAGATTGACCGCACGCCAACAATGGTTTGGTCAAGATGATGCACCGTCTTTACAAACCATAAGTTTTAATAGCGCTTTGGGACAAGAAAGAAAATCTGGGGTTGGAGTTATTCTTTTTAATGACAAAAATGGTTATCATTCTCAAAAAGGAGCAAAATTAAGCTATGCACAACACATACGCTTTTCAAGAACCACTACAGATTTGAATCAACTTTCGTTTGGTGTGAATGTAGGATTGGTTCAAAATTTATTGGATGAAACTAGCTTTGACAGAAATGATTTTGATCCAATTATAGCAGGAATTTTGCAGAGAGCCTCTTACTTTAATATCGATTTTGGAATGTCTTACAATGTTTCTGATATATATTTTCATGCTACTGTTAAAAACGCTATTTTTCAAAGTAGAAAAATTTATACCGAAGTAGAATCAGATAATTTAAGAAAGTATCTTTTGAGTGGTGGGTACATTTTTGGCAATTCTAGAAAAATATTGTGGGAACCTTCCGTTTTGTTTCAGTTGACAGAAAGAACGAAAGAAAAATCTATAGATGTAAATTTGAAAGCATATAAATCTGTTGACTTTGGAAAAATTTGGGCTGGATTATCATATAGAAGTAGTTTCGATGGAGCTCAGTATGTGGATGGCACAGAGATCAAAGACCAAAGATTACAATCTATAACGCCGATAATTGGTGTCAATTATAAAAAATTTATGTTTGCCTACACGTATTCAAATATTGTAGGAGACTTGAAATTTGATAATGGCGGTTATCATCAAATTACATTAGGATTTGATTTTGGTTGTCAAAAAGAAAAATATGATTGCAACTGTCCAGCGGTAAATTAAAAATTAATAAATTTGAATTTGTCCCGATTATTTCGGGACTATTTTTTATATTCTAGCTATGGTTATTAAAGAAGTAAATGGTAAGTCTCCACAAATTCCACAAGATTGTTATGTAGCAGAAAATGCTACCATTGTTGGTGATGTTTCTTTTGGTTCCAATTGTAGTGTCTGGTTTAATGCTGTAGTTCGAGGCGATGTGCATTTTATAAAAATTGGCAATAAAGTCAACATTCAAGATGGTGCGATTATACATTGTACGTATCAAAAACATCCTACTATTATTGGAAACAATGTTTCTATTGGACATCGAGCCATAGTGCATGGTTGTACTGTGCACGACAATGTTTTGATAGGAATGGGCGCTATTATCATGGACAACTGCGTCATAGAAAGCAACTCAATTATTGCTGCTGGTGCTGTTGTAACTCAAAATACTGTTGTAGAATCTGGAACAATTTATGCTGGTGTTCCTGCCAAAAAAGTGAAAGATATAGACCAAAGTGATTTTGCTGGCGAAATAGAACGTATATCAAATAATTATGTAATGTATTCTGGTTGGTTTAAGGAATAAATAAAATTCAAAACTCCCGTCCAAAAACATTTTCTTCAAATCCCAAAATATTTTTTAAAACGGTTAGATTTCCATTGGTATAAAAAATTTGAGTACTTTTTCCATGGCTATTATTAAGCAAATTATTGTTTTCTAAAATGGATTTGGTTTGTTTTGCAACTGCTTCACCAGAATCGATAATTTTAATATTTTCTGGAATAATTTTTTGAATAGCAGGAATCAAATAAGGATAATGACTGCATCCTAAAACCAAATAATCAATATCGGCTTCTATCATTGGTTTAAGATAGGAAGTAAGTAATTGGGTCATTTCTTGAGATTCAATTTGCCCATTTTCAATGAGTTCTACCAATCCGTAGCCCACTTGTTCCATAATATTTACACTAGCAAAACTTTCAACTTGGCGGTTAAATAGTTCACTGTTCAGTGTGCCTTTCGTAGCCAAAATTCCTATAGTTTGGGTTTCCGTTCTATTGGCAGCGGTTTTTATGGCAGGTTCAATTCCAATAATTGGAACAGTGTATTTTGCTCGCAATTCTTTTATGGCATTTGTGGTTGCAGTATTGCAAGCTACTACAATAATTTTGCAATTCTGTTCCAAAAGAAAATCTACATTTTTATAACATAATGCTACTATTTCTTCTTTAGTTCGCAAACCATAAGGCGCATTTTTGCTATCTGCCAAGTAAATGGTGTTTTCATTTGGAAGTAATTCATTTATGGCTTTCCAAATTGAAGTGCCACCAATTCCAGAATCAAATAATCCTATTGCATTTACATTTCCCATCATACAAATGTAAAAAAAAACTGTGCTATTTTGTAGCACAGTTTTTCAATTTTGTTTAAAAAATATTAGAAACCTAATTCTTTTTTTACGTCTACCATTAAGTCTTGACCATCAGCAAGGATTAAACTAGCAGAATCCATCACATATTGATATCCTTTTGCTTTACCTACTTTTTGGATGGCAGCTTTAGCTTTGTCCATGATTGGTTTTACTATTTCAACTTCTTTTTCTTGCAATTGTTTTGTTGCTCCGTCTCTAAATTGTTGAATACGTTGTCCCATATCTTGCATTTCTTTGGCACGGGTTTCGTTGATTGCTGGTGTAGATTTTTCAGCTTCTCCTTCGTATTTTTTCATTTTGGTCTGGTATTCAGTTACCATTGTAGAATACTCGGTGTCTAAAGTTTTGCTTAACTTGTCTAACTGTGCTTTTGCAGATGTCATTTCTGGCATTTTTGACAATAAATCGTTAACATCAATGTGAGCTGTTTTTGTTTGCGCTGACATTTCGTTTGCTGCTAAAAACATAACTGCTGCAATAAGTAAAGTTTTAATCTGTTTCATCTTCTTTTGTATTAGTGTATTAATTAAATTTAAGGTTTTTGTTGTTCTTTTTGTTTTAACTTTTCTGCCCTTTTGGCTTCTTGATCTTCTAGTAATTTTTTTCTACGCTCTTCAAATTCTTTTTTCTTCTGCGCTACAGCTTCTTTTTTATCTTGAAGATTTTTTTTATTATTTTCAATTAATAATAATCTTTCTTTTTCTTTTACTGATTTCAGCGAATCTGTTGCTACTTTTCTTGGATCAACTAGTTTATCATTTACAACATTTGTAGTTGTTGTTTTCGTAGAATCAATAGTTGTGCCATTTTTTTTGGCTTGTGCTTCTTCAATTAGTTTTTTTCGTTTTTCCTCAAAATCTTTTTTCTTTTGAGCTACCAATTCTTTTCTGTCTTCTATTGCTTTTCTAGCTAGAGCTTTCTTTTCATCCAATAGTTTTTTTCTATCTGCTAAAACTGGATTTTCATCTACAACATCTTCTTTGGCTTCTTTTTCTTCCAAAGCTTTGAGTTGTTTTTTACTCATTTCTTCTTTTTTGCCTGCTCTGGTTATAGTTCTAACAACTTGATCGCTTATATCATATCTTTTTGCTGAAAACAACATGGTCAAATCTGATGATTTATCAAAAATGAAATCATATTTTTTGGCATCGGCAATATCTTGAACCGCATTGAAAACCTGATCTTGAATTGGTTTTATTATGGATGATTTTTGAACCATCAAATCGCCATTTGGTCCAAAACGTTTTTGTTGATAATCCAATAATTCACTTTCAAGAAACTTTATTTCTTCGTCGCGCTCATCAACAAGTTCTTTGGTTAATAAAGCCTTTTCGATTTTCAGACCATCTTTTAACTTTATAATTTCATTTTTTTTAACTTCAATATCTTGCTTCCATTTCTGGGCTTTTTGTTCTAATTGAACAGATGCTTCTCTGTAATCTGGTACATTTTCAAGGATATAATCCATATCAATATATCCTATTTTGACACCTTTGGCTTGTGCATTGCCTTGAAATATAGCTGCAAAAAATATTATACTTAAAAAAAACTTTTTCATAAACTTGAAGTGTTAAGTTCAACTATCGTGCCAAATATAATTAAAATTGTTGACCTATTATAAAATGTGTTTCCCATCCATTTTTAACTGTCGACCCAGGAACTGCATCAAAGCCATGACCAAAATCTATACCTAGTAATCCAAATGCTGGCATAAATACTCTTAATCCAACTCCGGCTGATCTTTTTATAGTAAACGGATTATAGCTTTTAAAATTGTCAAACGAAGCACCACCCTCTAGAAATGTTAATGCATAAATGGACGCGGCTTGTTTCAATGTTATTGGATAACGCAATTCTAATGAGAATTTATTATAAATTGGATCACCATCACGACCGTTCAATGACAAACTTCCATTTGGATATCCTCTCAACTGTATAACTTCACTACTATTTAAGTTGTTTGCTGCTAAGCCATCGCCCCCGAGCAAAAATCTTTCAAAAGGAATAACGCCTCTGTCTTTGTTGTAAGCGCCAAGGTATCCGAATTCTCCCTGTGTTCTCAATACTAATTTTCCAACTATACTGGTAAACCATTCTGCTTTAAACTTAATTTTATAGTATTCCAACCAATTGAATTTCTTTTGGTCTACTTTGCCTCTGTCTGCTGATGCTTCAGAAAAAGTATCAACAGCTTCATATATTCTTGATCCTGTAGCAGTTTCTCTAATATAATCGCCTACTCTTACAACTTTTCCATCTGCACGTGGTTGTGTGAACAATCCAGATTCTGCTGTATATTTTAATTTGTATTGTTCCAAATTATCTAGATTTCCATAATTTATACCGTTTATTGCTGAATATGGAGCAGTGAATTTTCCAGAAACACTAAATTCTGAACCATAGGTTGGAAATATTGGATTCACCCCTTTATTATTTCTGGACAAACCAATCGTGTAGGCTAAATTTCTTGAAGTTCCATCGCCAAAAGTAAATAATCCAATATTGTAGTTATTTAAATCGTAATGTTGGTAGCTCAAAGAGTGTGACAAAACAAAAAAGTCATCTGGTTTTTGTAATCTTTTTGCCAAACCTACAGATACTGAAAAGATATTGAAATTTCTATCTTTATCAATTTGACCCGTTTGGAAATTGTTTGAAAATTGTTTGCTATATGATATAGAACTTGAAAATTGTATTGGTTTTTTTCCGCCAAACCATGGTTCAGAAAATGAAAAACTATAAGTCTGAAAATAGGTACTGGCTTGCAAACGCAACGCTAATTTTTGTCCATCGCCAGTTGGCAAAGGTCTGTACGCTTCTTTTTTGAAAATGTTGGCTACAGAAAAATTATTAAACGAAAGTCCCAAAGTTCCAATAAAACCGCCGCCTCCATAACCACCTTGCAATTCAATTTGGCTGGCGCCTTTTTCAACAAGATTGTATTCTATATCTACAGTTCCAGCTGCTGGATCTACATTTTTAAACTTTGGATCTATAGCTTCTGGATCAAAAAATCCTAGTTGACCAATTTCACGAACTGTTCTAATTAGTGTTTCTTTGCTATATACATCGCCTGGTTTGGTTCTAAGCTCTCGGTAAATTACTTTGTCATTGGTTTTGTCGTTTCCAACTACTGTAATGTTGTTAAAATAAGCCAATGGGCCTTCAATGACACGAATTTCCATGTCGATGGTGTCGTTTGCTGTACCAACTTCTACTGGATTTATATTAGAAAATAAATATCCGTTATTTTGATATAAATTGGTTAAATCATCGCCATCAGGTTTTGATTTATCGGCTATTCTTTCTTCAAGAAGTTTACCGTTGTAAACATCACCTTTTTTAATGCTTAATAACTGACCCAATTGTTGGTCTGTATAAATTGTATTACCTAAAAATTTGATATCTCCAAAGTAATATTTATTTCCTTCTTCGATATTTAAGGTTATAGAAATATCGTTGCTATCTTTATTAATTTTCACAGAGTCTGAAACTACTCTTGCATCGCGGTATCCTTTTTCTTTGTATTTGTCAACAATTAAAGCCAAATCTTCTTTGTATTTGTCTTTAATATATTTAGATCCTTTCCAAACACGAATTGGATTTTTTTGTTTTGTGTTTTTCATTGCTTTTCGAACTTTGCTGTCTGAAAGCTGTGTATTCCCGTTGACTAAAATTTCTTTTACTTTTACTTTTCTACCTTTATCAATATTAATTACCATATTTACGTGGTTTATTGTAGCAGTATCTTCAACTGTATTTATGGTTACTTTTGTATTGTAAAAACCATCTTTTTTGTATTTATTTTCTATGTAATATTTTGTAGTTGTAATTAAGTTTTCATTGACAATTTTTTCGGGTTTTAAATCATTGTCCTTTATTAAAGCTTCTGTTTTACCTTTTTTAATACCAATAAATTTTACTTCTTTCAATTTTGGAAGTTCATTGATGTTTAATTCTAATGAAATGCTATCGCCTTCAATTTTATCAACATAAAAATTGACATCATTAAAAATACCAAGTTTCCATAGTTTTTTGATGGCATTTGTAATTTCTTCTCCAGGAACGGTGACGCTTTGCCCAGTTTGAAGACCTGTAAAGGTAACTACGGTTTGTTCATTATAAGTAATTTTGCCAGTTACGCTTATTTTTTTAAGTATATAAACTTTACCTTGGTCAAACGGAACTCTATCTTGCGCTTGCAATGTGCTTCCTAAAAATAAAAATAACAACACTAATTTAATGTTGCTAGGGATATTAAATAAATTATTTAATCTGTTCACTTGTTTTTCCAAATCTACGTTCTCTTTTTTGATAGCTAATGATTGCTTCATATAAATGTTCTTCACTAAAGTCTGGCCACAATACATCAATAAAATAAAATTCTGCGTAAGCTATTTGCCAAAGCAGAAAATTACTAATGCGGTGTTCACCACTTGTTCTTATTACTAAATCTACATCTGGTAAATTATGCGTGTAAAGATGCTTATTTAATATTGATTCATCAATAGAATCTATTGAAATTATATTATTTTTAACTTTAGTTGCTATATTTTTAACAGCATTTATGATTTCCTCTCTTGATCCATAGCTTAAAGCCAAAGTCAGAGTCATTCTTGTATTATTTTTGGTTTTTTCGATTACTTCCAGCAACTCTTTTTGAGCAGATTTAGGCAATTTTTCGAGGTTACCAATGGTGTTTAACTTTATATTATTTATTACTAATGTTTCTAATTCCTTTTTTAAAGAACTAATTAATAGTTTCATTAATGTATTGACTTCTAGTTTTGGTCTGTTCCAATTTTCTGTTGAAAATGCATAAAGTGTCAAGTTTTCAATGCCTAATTTGGCACAGTTTTCGACAGTAGTTTTTACAGATTTTGTTCCGTTTTCATGACCAAAAGCCCTCATCATTCCTTGTTGTTTAGCCCAACGACCATTTCCATCCATAATAATGGCAAGATGTTTGGGTAAATTTTCGATGTTAATTGAAGATAATAAGCTCATTGTAAATTATTCTACGCAATAACAGGGCTTTTCGCCAAATGTGTAGGTTAATGTTGCGCCAGTAAAAACGTACCAGTCTCTACTATTTGTATTGCCAAATTTAAAAGGCGCTAAGTTAGTGTTTTTTGGAAAACTACCATCAATATCGTCACTAAATGTGTAGCGTGCTCCTGTTTCCAGTCCTAATACAAAATTTTGAGAAATTCTCATTTTATAACCTGCAATTATTGGAATGGCTACTGCACCTGTCCGCAAGCGTTTCGCATATTTGTTATTTGCAACATACAAATCATCCGACCAAAAATAATTAATCCCTGTTGTTATATAAGGAGTAGCTACAAATCCGCTTTCATGCAAATTAAAATCGAAAAAATTAAATTCAAATCCTGCCGAAAGCTCTGTAACGGCGTTTGAAAAATTATAATTTCTTAATTTTCTTGATTCGATATCAGATTTGGCATCTCTTGCTTTAAGTTTGGAGTACATAGCAGAAAAACGCCAAGAATATCTTGGATTTTTATTCCATTTATATAATATTCCAATAGCCGGTTGCTTTGGAAAGATATAAGTTGTTGGCCCTACATCGCCAATAAAATTGCTTCCTCCAGCAAAAATTCCAATTTCATGAATTTGTGCTTGTGCAAATTGAAATAAAAACAAAAAGACAGAAATGTGAGTTAATTTTTTCATTATTTTTTTATTGGGTGCAAATATACTAATTCTGAACACTTAACAAAGTGAAAATTTGATTCTCGAAAAAAAATATTATAATGGGCTTCGATTATCAAACGAAAAATAAAGCTTTGTAGTATTTAAATATAATTAATTTCGCTTGTCTTCGCCCCAAAGCAGTTTATTTCGAAGGGTTTTTAAAAAAGTTTCTTCTGGAATTTCGACCATATTTATTTTAAAAGGCGTTTTTTTGATTGTTAAAATCGATTCGTTTTTTACAGATGCAATTCTTGAATCGAGTGATACTAAATAATTTTCTTCTCTACCTGAAACTTTCAGTCTTACTTCAGTATTATCCGGAATTACGAGCGGACGTGCATTTAAATTGTGTGGCGCAATTGGCGTTATTACCAAACTATTTGCGTCTGGCGTTAAAATTGGACCACCACAACTCATTGAATATCCTGTGGATCCTGTTGGTGTTGAAATGATAAGTCCATCTGCCCAATAGGAATTTAAATATTCTCCGTTCAAATAGGTTTCGATGGTAATCATAGAAGTAGTGTCTTTTCTACTTACTGTAACTTCATTCATGGCAAAATTAAGATCTTTGATTTCTTTTATTTTTGGGCTACAACTCAAGCTTAACAAACTACGTTTCGAAACTGTATATTTTTTATCAAGCACCAATTGCAAAAAAATTTCAATATTTTCTTGTTGAACGGTTGCTAGAAACCCTAGCCTTCCAGAATTGATTCCTAATATTGGAATACCTGAGTTTCGAACTAGTGTTGCTGCTTTTAGAAAAGTTCCATCGCCTCCCACACTAATCATCATATCGAAAGTTTTATTTAAATCTTTATAAGAACTAAATTTGTTGTAGTTGTTTTGGATGAGTTTATTTTCTAGTAAAATGGATAAAAAATTTTCTTCCACAACAACCTCAACATGATTACTATTTAAAAAATGAAATAATCGCTCAATAATTGGCGAAGTTGAATTTTGATAAAACTGCCCGAAAATAGCTATTTTCATATTTATAGTCTGGTTATTTGTATATTTGGTTATTTGGTTATTTGTACATTAGTTTATCAAATTCACAAATAACCAAATAGTCAGATAAACAATTTTATATATTAAGGTATCTATCCAAATATTCTGAACGTTCTTTTAAATTGTTTAAAAAGCCATCATCCTGATGTTCAGAAATAATATCATATTCATAGCGTCGGAATGTCTGGATAATTTCATTCATCACACCTGCCGCAATTTTCAATGTTATTTGAACTGTACTATTCGTTGTGTCTGAAATAAACAATCCCAAAAGCTTACCATTGTTGCCTTCAATAATTTGCGAAATCTGGCTAAAAGAATATTCATTTGTACTTTTTTCGACCACAATAATATTTCCAGGTTCTTTCAAAAAGCTGGTTTCATTAAAAATTCTAATGACATCTGCAATTTCATAATAACCTAGGTACGAATTGTTTTCGTCCAAAACTGGCATTATGGTAGTTTGATTTTGGGCGAAATTTTCTAAAACATCCAACCATGCATCTTTCTTATGTGTAAAAAAAGATTCAAAAGTATATTTGTAATCCAGAATTTTTTTATTGGAATCGAATGTTTCCACATCTTCGCCAGATAAATTCCCCACAAAAACACCTTCTTCCGTGATTGGAAAATGAGAAAATGAAACATCGACAAAAAAATCTTGTGCCACAGCAACATTATCCAGAATGTCTAGCGGCTTATAATCGTTATTTATATAGTCTGATAAAATATTCATATGATTAAATTATACTGCAAAATAATTAAAAAATAAGATACATTGCTTATTTTACTTTGTATTTTTGTAAAAAAGAAACCAAATTAAGTTCAAAATGGCTCAAAACCAATGCAAGTTAAGTGTAAATATTAACAAAATTGCCACATTAAGAAATTCTCGTGGCGGAAATGTTCCCGATTTATTAAAAGTAGCTGCCGATATTCAAAAATTTGGCGCGCAAGGAATCACCATACATCCGCGCCCAGATGAAAGACACATTCGCTATCAAGATGCTCGCGATTTAAAATCCGTTGTATATACTGAATTTAATATAGAAGGCAATCCGAAGGAAAAAGCATTTATTGATTTGGTTTTAGAAACTAAACCGACACAAGTAACATTAGTGCCAGATGAAAATGACAATTTAACCTCAAATGCTGGTTGGGACACACTAAAAAATAAAGATTTTTTAACTGAAGTAATTCAGGAATTTCAGAGAAATAACATCCGAGTTTCAGTATTTGTAGATCCAATTCTAGAAATGATTGAAGGTGCGAAAATAATAGCAACAGATAGAATTGAATTGTATACTGAAACTTTTGCGCACCAATATGGTTTAGGAAACAAAAATGCTATTTTGCCATATACAAATGCTGCTATTTTAGCTAACCAATTAGGAATCGGAGTAAATGCAGGTCATGATTTGAGTTTGGATAATATTCAGTTTTTCAACCAAAATATTCCAAATTTATTGGAAGTTTCGATTGGACACGCACTTATTTCTGAATCGTTATATTTAGGATTGGACAATGTGGTTAATATGTATTTGCAAAAATTAAAGTAAACTACTTTTTTAGATTTGAATAGTTTGGTTTTGCTGACAAAAATTATGCTATGTAAAAACACATAATTCAACACAAATTTCACAAATTTTCACAAATTATTTCGAAAAAATTTGTGAAATTTGTGTTGAAATTTTAAAAAGCTAATATGTATACCTTTAAGCTCATTTGATACCAATAAAAAGAAATTTCAGAATACAATTACTTACGTTTTATAAATAATTTAATTTGTGAAAATTTGTGAAATTTGTGTTGAAAATAAATTGTGCTAATTCGTATCGAAAAATAAAATATGTTATACTCAAAAATAGAAGGTCAAGGTCAATCACTTTTAATTCTCCATGGATTTTTAGGAATGTCCGACAATTGGAAAACCCTTTCAGCGCAATACGCAACGAAAGGTTTTCAAGTACATACGCTCGATTTGCGAAACCATGGCAAAAGTTTCCATTCTGACGATTTTAGTTACGAAATTTTGGTGCAAGATGTCGTTGACTATTGCCAGTTTCATCAATTAAAATCTATTGATATTATAGGGCATTCCATGGGTGGCAAAGTAGTCATGCTTTTGGCTACAAAATATCCAGAGTTGATTCGTAAATTAATTGTTGCCGATATCGGACCTAAGTTTTATCCGCAACACCATCAAACCATTTTGAAAGCTTTAAATGCTGTCGATTTTTCAAAAAAACCCTCACGAGCCGATGTTGAAAATATTGTTTCAGAATATATTTCAGATTTTGGAACCAGACAATTTTTACTTAAAAATTTGTATTGGAAAGAACCAGGACAATTGGCTTTTCGATTTAATTTAAAGGTTTTTAATGAAAAAATTGATAAAATAGGTGAAGCATTGCCGCTTAATAATCATTTTGAAAAAAATACCTTATTTTTACGTGGCGAAAAATCAGATTATATATTAGACTCCGATTTTGAAGCCATAATGCATCATTTCCCAAAAGCTGAAATAGCTACAATTGCAAATGCTGGTCATTGGCTTCATGCCGAAAATCCAACCGCTTTTTTTGAAAAAACAATAGCATTTTTAAAACAATAACTTAAAATTTTGAACATTATGAAATTATTAATAAGATTATTAATTACTACAATCATTGTTGTCATACTATCCTATTTTATGGGTGGCGTTATAGTTGATAATATTACAACAGCTATAAAGGTTGCTGTTATTTTAGGATTATTAAATACTTTTTTAAAGCCAGTTTTAGTGTTTTTTACTTTTCCAATTACAGTTTTTACACTGGGTTTATTCTTATTGGTTATCAATGCAGCCATGGTTTTGTTGTGCGATAAATGGCTGGATGGTTTCACCATAAGTTCATTTTGGACAGCCTTATTATTTAGTATTTTATTGTCGCTTTCACAATCTGTATTGTACAGTTTAATAAAAGACGATAAATAAAATTCAATACGTTAAAAAGTTGTTTGGGTTGCTAAAATTTTATAATTTTGCAACCCAATTTTATTATGTAAATTTAAGCTGAAATGGATATTAGAAGAATAGCAATAAACAATGTAACGGAAATTATAGAAATATCAATTTTTCAAACAGACTACAAAGGTCAAGTAGCAAAACGCATCAACGAAAAAATGCCTTTGGCAACCGTAAAAGGTTTCCGTAAAGGCGCTGTGCCAAAAGATTTGGTCGAAAAACAATATGGTCGCGGAATCAAACAAGAGGAAGTTAAAAAAGTAGTAGATTTAGCTTTAGAGCGTTTTATCCAAACAGAAAGATTAAACCTTCTTGGAACGCCACTTGCTGTAGAAAAAGAAATTTTTAATTGGGAAATGGAAGAACTTACATTTCAATTCGAAATTGGTTTGGCTCCAAATTTTGAGCTGGATTTAGACGCTCCAACCAATGTAGTAAAATATATTGTTACTGCCGATGATAAAATGATCGATGGTCAAATAACCAGAATTCAAAAACAATTTGGAACACCAGTTTCACAAGAAATTGTTGCTGAAAATTCAGATGTAAAAGGAACTTTTTCAAACCAAGAGAAAGGAATTGACAATCAAATCACCATCACACTAGATATATTCAAAGAAAAAGCAACTGCCCAAAAATTCATTGGCAAAAAAGTTGGCGATGTGGTAACAGTAAATACAAAAGGTCTTTTTGAAGACGATCATCAACTGATGGATTTCTTAAAAGTAAACCATGATGATGTTCACGGTCTTGAGGTCGATGTAGATTTCACCATCGAAAGCATCAATGAAACAAAACCTGCAGAATTGAATCAAGAATTATTCGACAAACTTTTTGGAGAAGGAAATGTAGCTTCGTTATCCGAATTGAAATCAAAAATAAAAGAAGATGCAGAAGCTCAATTTGCTGAACAAGCAGAGCAAAAATTAATGGATGACGTGATAAACGCCTTAATCGAAAATACAAAATTCGATTTGCCAGATGCATTTTTAAAAAAATGGTTGCAAACGGTTGGCGAAAAAAAATTATCTCCAGCAGAAGCAGAAGCAGAATATGCAAAATCCGAAAAAGGATTGCGTTTTCAAATGATTGAAGGTCGAGCCTTGGCTCAAAGCGATATAAAAATTAATTTCGAAGATTTAAAATCATTTACAACTCGCTCGATTCGTCAGCAAATGGCACAATTTGGTCAGGCAAATCCAACTCCCGAAGAAGTAGAAGGTATTGTGGCACGTGTTTTGTCAAACCAAGAAGAAGTAAAAAGATTGTCGCAAGAAGTCATGAAGGACAAGGTTTTCGAGTTAATCAAACAAAAAGCAAACCCAACTACAAAAGAAGTTACCTATGACCAATTTGTAGCCGCAATGTATGGCGAATAATTTCTGAATATTTTTAGTATCTTTGATATAAGAATTTTTATTTGAAGCCAATCCAGCTATTCGTTTCAAGTTTTATGGTTTACTCCTTTTTTTGTAAGCACAAAAAAGTCCCGATAGCTATCGGGATTGGTCGCTTTTTTTAAGCTACAAAAAATAGTCTTAAACCACAAAAAGCTTTTCACTGCTATCTGGGCTAAAATACGCATAGATTAAAATTTTTATTTATTAGTAAATCTGATATCTTAAATCTGATATCTTAAATCTTAAATCTACAATGAACTACGGTAAAGAATTTAAAAAATTTGCAACAAAACACCAAGGTGTAAATGCAATGTATTACGATAAAATTGTAGGCGCTATGACACCTACAAATATGACACCTTATATTATAGAAGAGCGCCAGTTGAATGTATCTCAACTAGATGTTTTTTCAAGATTAATGATGGACAGGATTATATTTCTTGGCACAGGAATCGACGATCAAATAGCCAATATTGTGCAAGCACAATTGTTGTTTCTAGAAAGTGCAGATGCTTCAAAAGACATTCAAATTTACCTAAACTCGCCAGGCGGAAGCGTTTATGCAGGATTGGGAATTTATGATACCATGCAATACATCAAACCAGATGTTGCTACAATTTGTACAGGAATGGCCGCATCAATGGGTGCTGTTTTATTGTGCGCTGGAGCAGCTGGAAAACGTTCGGCTTTACCACATTCAAGAGTCATGATTCACCAACCATCTGGTGGCGCGCAAGGTGTTGCCACAGATATGGAAATCAACTTACGTGAAATGCTAAAACTGAAAGATGAACTATATAAAATAATATCCCAACATTCAGGGCAAACTTTCGACAGAGTTCACAAAGATTCAGAACGTGATTATTGGATGATTGCAGACGAAGCCAAGGAATACGGAATGATTGATGAAGTTTTGAGAAGAAGTTAAAAAAAAGTTTCAAAGCATCAAAGTTGCAAAGTATTATAACTTTGCAACTTTGCAACTTTGCAACTTTGTTACTTAAAAAATAATGGCAAAAGAAATATTAGAATGCTCTTTCTGCGGAAGAAAAAAATCCGAAACCAATTTACTTATTGCAGGTATCAATACTCATATTTGTGATAAATGTATTGAGCAAGCCCATGGCATTGTAGTTGAAGAATTGAAAACAAATGGCAAACCAAAAGTTGCCACCGATTTGGTTTTACAAAAACCAAAACAAATTCGTGCTTTCTTAGATCAATATGTTATTGGTCAAGACCAAACCAAAAAGGTAATGTCTGTGGCAGTTTACAACCACTACAAACGTTTGATGCAACAGCAAACCAATGATGATGTAGAAATTGAAAAAAGCAACATTATCATGGTAGGTCAAACGGGAACTGGAAAAACACTGGTTGCCAAAACCATTGCCAGAATGCTCGATGTACCATTGGCTATTGTCGATGCTACTGTTTTAACGGAAGCTGGCTATGTAGGAGAAGATGTGGAGAGCATTTTAACACGTTTGCTACAAGCAGCCGATTACGATTTAACAAAAGCAGAAAGAGGAATTGTTTTCATTGATGAAATTGACAAGATTGCGCGTAAAAGTGACAATCCATCTATCACTAGAGATGTTTCTGGGGAAGGTGTGCAACAAGCTTTGCTTAAATTGTTGGAAGGAACGGTTGTGAACGTGCCACCAAAAGGAGGTCGCAAACATCCAGATCAAAAATTTGTAGAGGTAAACACCAAAGATATTTTGTTTATTGCTGGTGGTGCTTTCGATGGTATTGAACGAATTATTTCCAAAAGATTGAATCGTCAAGCTATGGGCTACAGTACTTCCAGAAATGTCGACAATATTGACAAAGAAAATTTATTACAATATATTATTCCAAAAGATGTGAAAGATTTTGGATTAATTCCAGAAATTATTGGTCGATTGCCAGTACTTACTCATATGGATCCATTGGATAGAGATACGCTTCGTTCTATTTTAACAGAACCTAAAAATGCGCTTATCAAACAATATCAGAAGTTATTTCTAATGGATGATGTAGTTTTTACGATTGACAACAAAGCATTGGATTATATAGTTGACAAAGCATTGGAATACAAACTTGGAGCCAGAGGATTACGATCGTTGTGCGAAGCCATTTTGACCGATGCCATGTACGATTTGCCAAGTTCTGATGAAAAAGAATTGCACATTGATGAAGATTATGTGCAAGAAGCATTGACAAAAAATTTATTGAAACGATTGGAAATTGCTTCTTAAAAATAGAAAATCCCGATTTTAAAATCGGGATTTTTTTATTATTATATTTTTACAGCCAATTATATACTATGCTGTCACACTGAGCTTGTCGAAGTGCTGTATTCGATTAAAAAATTGACTTTCTATTTAAAAAAAACTAATGAAACCAAAATGTCAGGCTGAACTTACCTTGAGCTGATGAAAGAAGAAAATACCAATTATAAGGCACTTCGACAAGCTCAGTGTGACAATATCTTAATAATTTAACTATATAAAAATTGCCAACTAAAGATTCATTTAATCAATTGTGAACAATTGGCAATAGGAGTTCTCCAATAATACTCTATTATCTCATATTATAAAAGTTATGAAAGAAACAAAAGGTTTGAATCATAGCCCCGATTGCAACGAAAATCCTGTTATTGCGAGTCACGGGCGCCATCTTATTATGTGATTGCTTCGTGCCTCGCAATGACAGATTGCAGTGGAAAGCGGGAATACTGTTGAAAGGAAACGTAAATGTTGTGCTCCAAATAAAAATCAAACTTCGTTCATTACTTCATCATTCCGCCGCCACTTTTTACTTTTTCAACATCAATTTTGGTGTTTTCCTTTTCAAGTTTTAAATTCCCAAAATTATAAGTTAGAGATATTCTAAAATTTCTGGAATCGCGTTTTTGAAAAAATCTAGTATCTAAATTGTCTCCAGAAATAAGCGCATTGATTTCATTTGCGTTAAAAACATCAAAAGCATGTAAACCAACTTTTAGTTTTTTGTTCATAAAATCTCTATTGAACGAAATGTCAAATTGCTGGATTGGTTTTTCGATTCCATAAATTTCCCATGTTCCCTTTGGCAATATAAAATAGGTCATCGTATTGGTGATATTCCATGGCAATATAAATTGAGATTGCGCACTATAATTGGTTATGGCTTTGTTTCCATAAGGCAAAACAAAACCTTCAATATTAGATTTTACATAGTTGATATTCAGGAATATATAGTTCATTTTATCGATAGTATTCATCCTTTTTTGAAACTCAACTTTCCCTTTAAAAAAATAATCTAAAGGAACTGGAAATGAGAAAAAAGCGCTAAATGTTTTTATTTTATCAAAAGCTTGTGTCGTTTGATTGCTCACAAGTTCATTTGGGTTTGCGTTGAAAATAAAACGGGTATCATCCTTGCCTACTGTATAATTGGCACCCAATTGTACAAAATCTAGAGCCGAAATTTTGAATTCATAATTATCAAAATAGGTGGGTTTGAGTTCAATATTTCCGGTAGATGCGTTGTATTGATTCACATTGGTACGATTGTTTGGATCGATAGAATTGTAGTTTGGCTGTTCAATTTTTTTTGAATATGATGCACTAACATTTACTTTTTCGACCAATTCATAAAGCGCACTTATATTCGGGAAAAAATTGGTATTGTTGTATTTGATATTGCTAGTTTGAGTAACTGAATTTTCTATCTGCGTAGCATTTCTATTGACTCTAAAATCCTCAAAACGAAGACCGGCCGTAAAATTGAATTTTTTTATTTTTTTACGAAGTTCTGCGTAGAAAGCCAAATTATTTTCGGAGTAATCAAATTTTGTGAAATTGTTGGGTGAAATATCCGAGATATACAGACCATTGTTATCCACTTTCAACGTATTGTATTTTCCTCCTGTACTCAAAGACAAATCTAATTTTTTGAACGGAATGGCGAAATCATATTTTAAATAAGTATTGAGCAGAGCGAAATCGATATTGCTATTGTTGAATGTATTTCCAGTTCCAGAGGATATATTTTTGGGATTTCTTTCAAAAATATTGGTAAAAGCAACCACATCCAGTGTTTTACCCAATGTGTCTAATTTGGTTTTGTACTGTAAGCTTATCTCGTTGTTGGTGCTTTTTGTTTTTGATATTCCAGAAGTAAAATAATTACTTATATCTCCGCCAATTTTAGAATTGTAAATGCTTCTATCATTTTCGGCATTTAAATTGTAATTGAACAACAAATTTGAAATCTTACTGAGTTTGAAATTGGTTCCTACTCTAAAATATAAATTCCTATTGGTATCCGTATTAAAATTTTCTTGGTTTAAAGATTTCTGCGGATTAAATGAAGTAAAAGTTTGATTATTTATTGACTTTTCTTCGCTATCAATATAATTGTAGCCCAACATGGTTTGCCAGGAAAAGCTATTTTCTTTTCCGTTAAGCAATATTTGCGGACTAGGTTTTTGATATTTATTGAAATTATAATTAATGTTGGCACTTGCATTAATTCCTTTTAATCGTTTTGAACTTGTTATAATATTAATAACTGAACCGCTCGCATTGGCATCAAAGGCGGCGCCAGGATTGTAAATAAGCTCTACTTTTTCTATAGCATTTGCAGGCAAACTTGACAAGTAATTTTCCAAATCTGTGCCACTCAATGTGCTCGGTGCGCCATCAATAAAAATCGTTACGCCTTTTCCGTTCAAAGATAAACTTCCAGTTGGAGAGGAAATAATTCCTGGCAATTTTTTGACAGCTTCATAAGCATTTCCAGTACTAAGCATTGGATTGTCTTTTATGTTTACGGTGGTTTTATCGCTGTCTACTTTTATAAATTGTTTTCTGTTGCCATATACTGCCACTTCTTGTAGTTCGTTTGTTTTCTCTTTTTTTGGAATAGAGTCTAATTTTTCCTTTTCTTGTGCAGTTGATAAAACTGACACAAAAACCATAATGGTTAAAATAATTGATTTCATACTAATTAATTTGATGATTGATTATTTGTAAGACAAAAAAGAATAAAAAATGTTACAAAAAAATTAAAAAAAAATCCTGTCTCATTCGAAAATGAAACAGGATTTTTCAATAAAATGAATTAATATTAACCCAATTGAGCGATTATTTTATTGTAAATTCCACTCTTCGCTCTGCAATATATTGATCTTCTGTACAATTTGATTTACAGTCAAATAAAGGTTTGCTTTCTCCATATCCTTTTCCTTCAACACGGTCTTTGTCAATACCTCTTTTTATTAAATATTGTGTGGCTTCAAAAGCTCTTTTTTCTGATAATATTAAATTATATTTATCGGAACCTCTTGCATCAGTGTACGCGTTTATTGTAATTTTCATTTCTGGTCTGGCCACCAAAACATCATAGATTTTATTAAGAGACAAAGTCGATTCTTTTTTCAAAGATGCTTTGTTGTAGTCAAAATAAATATTTTCTATTATTAAAGCGGTTTCAGTTATTACAGCTTTTTTCTGAATCATTTCCAATACAACCGCCGCATTTGAGGCAGAAGAAATTTCTGGCAATTTGAAATCCAAATAACCATCTTTATTGGCCACAATTGAATAGCTTTCCAAAGGATTCACATCAAAACTAAATGATCCGTTTTCTTTTGTAGTTTGAACCGCAACCTTTTTGTCGTATTCATCCAATAAGTTAACTGTCGTATTTGGCAACAAAATTTTGCTGTTTTTTTCTGTAGCTGTTCCTTTTATAATTGATGGTGCTTTTTGAACATCAAACCTAAAAATATCAAAAGAACCTAGTGTTCCAGCTCTATTTGAGGTTACGTATCCTTTGGTTTTTGAAGCCAAAATATACGATATATCATCAGCTTCAGAATTGATGGTTTTACCTAAATTCAATGGGTTCGAGTAGCCATATCTTTTAATTTTTGTTACAAAAAGATCCAATCCACCAAAACCACTGTGCCCGTTTGAAGAAAAATAAATTTCATTGGTTGGCGATATGTATGGGAATTTTTCATCGTTTAAAGTATTGATGTTGATGCCCAAATTTTTTGGATTCACAGGCATTCCATCCTTATCTATTTCTGCAACATATATATCATAACCGCCGTAGCCTCCTGGCATGTTTGATGAAAAATACATTTTTGTTCCGTCTGATGAAATCGTTGGATTTTCTATTGAATATGTTGCATCATTAAAACTAGCTGGCAATTCTTCTATCCATTTGCATTTACACTCTTCATCAAATTTTGATTTGTATAATTGGTAATTTTTTGAATTAGTATCGGTACTTTTTGTATAATAAATTTTCTTTTGATCTGGTGAAAAAGTCAAACCACCTTCATTACCTTTAGAATCTAAAATAGAAGCAAAAAAGTACGGTTTAGATAAATTTCCATTTTTATCCATATTAACACAATACAAACTGTTGTAAGGATTATTCGTGTTTTCATCTTTACCACCACCAATAGCACCAGTTCTTCTGGAAGAATACATAATATATTTATCCATAAAAAAAGCAGAACCTACGTCAGATAGTCTGCTGTTTATACCCGTAGGAACTATTGTATATATATCGTTTGAAATAGCAAAATTTAAATCACGTCTGGAAGTTGTAGACTCATCACTATTTATAAAAGAATCTTGAGCTACAGTTGCCAAATTGATGAAGCAAAATATTGAAGTCAAAAACAAATTCTTAGTAATTTTATACATTTCTTTAATTTTATGTGATTTCTGAAACGTAAAACTATGATTTACAATGTATTTTAACTAAAAATTCTGATGAATAGCAAGAAAACTCGTTGAGTAGCGTTTTTTTAATAAAATTGAATACTTTATCAATGATTTTAACGATGATTATGGAAAAACCGTAATAGAAAATTTCTATTATATCACAATAAGTTTAAATTTGATTGTTATTTTGCAAACTAAGTAATTGCTCTAAATAATCTCTACTGTTTGACAATCTTGGAATTTTATGCTGCCCACCCAACTTGTCTTCTTTTTTTAACCAATCGTAAAACAAATTTTTTCGAGCCACATTTATACTTAATGAATTAAGTGTCATATTATTGTATCTTTTTGCCTCATAATCGGAATTTAGCATTTGGATATTATCATCAAGAATTTTTGTAAATGCATCTATATTTTCTGGATCCTTTCTAAACTCTATAATCCATTCGTGAGCCCCTTTTTCTTTACCTTCCATAAATACTGGCGCGACAGTATAATCAACGACTTCAGTTTGTGTAAAATGGCAGGCTTTGGCAATAGCCATATCGGTATTTTCAACCATCAGTTCTTCTCCAAATACATTAATGTGGTGTTTTGTCCTGCCTGTAACGCGAATTCTGTATGGATTTATAGATGTAAAACGTACTGTATCGCCAATTAAATAACGCCATAATCCAGAATTTGTGGTTATCACTATGGCATAATTTTTATTCAATTGAACATCAGAAAGTCGAATGGCTTTTTCATTATTGGTGCCAAAAACATCCATAGGAATAAATTCGTAAAAAATTCCGTAGTCGAGCATCAACAATAAATCATTAGAATTATTCAAATCTTGAATGGCAAAAAAACCTTCAGACGCATTGTAAATTTCATAATATTTAAAATCTGAATTTGGTAATATTTTTTTGTATTGTTCCCTGTAAGGATCAAAACTTACACCACCATGAAAATAAACTTCAAGATTTGGCCAAACTTCAAATAAACTTTTACTTTGAGTTTCGTCCAATATTTTGTTCAAAAGCACCAACATCCATGACGGAACACCAGCAAAACTTGTTACATTTTCAACTTTGGTTTCATTGACTATGGCGAGAATTTTGGTTTCCCATTCGCTCATTAACGATGTTTTGTTGCTTGGTGTACTGCTAAATTCTGCCCAAAAAGGCAAATTATCAATCAATATGGCAGACAA
>NZ_JANLVD010000020.1:0-29120 GCF_031363805.1 Flavobacterium sp.
TATTGCAATGATTGTCCCAATTGACCTGATGCACCAGTAACTAAAACTACCATACTTTTTTAGCATTTTGAAGCGTTGGTAAAATAACATCTTTTTCGGAAATAATCAATTCATTCTCTGGAAAATTCCAATCAATATTTAGAGTTAAATCGTTGTAAATTAAACCGCCTTCGGAAGCTGCATTATAAAAATTATCACATTTATAAAAGAAAATTGCAGTTTCGCTAGTAACCAAAAATCCATGTGCAAATCCGCGTGGAATAAACAATTGTTTTTGATTTTCGGCAGAAAGCAATATAGAAAACGATTGACCATAAGTTGCAGATTCTAATCTCAAATCGACTGCAACATCCAAAACTTCACCTTGAAGAACACGAACTAATTTGGCTTGGGCATGTTCGCCCGTTTGATAATGCAAACCACGCAAAACGCCTTTCGAAGAATAGGACTGATTGTCTTGTACAAAATGCACTTTTTGACCTATTCCATTATTAAAAGTAGTTTCATTAAAACTTTCCATAAAATAACCTCTTTCGTCTTTAAAGACTTTGGGTTCCAAGACAAAACAACCAGATAAATGGGTTGGAATAAAATTCATTTCAAATTATTTTACGTTGAAAATTTGTTCTAAAATCTTTATAGTTATTAGGTAAGTAGGTTTTACTCCAGTAGTTCCCAGTCCGCCAGATGCAAGTGTACTTCCAGTTTCCAAAGGATTATCTGAAGCATAATAAGCATATCGAACTTTTACATTTGGATTGATACTTTTTCTAATTTTTGAAGCCGATTGAATTGCTTTTTGATAATAAGCGCCTTCCATTTCCAATCCAATGGCGCCCCAAGTTGATTCATGAAAAAACTTTAACAAATCTTTATTTTGTAATGATGTTCCTAGAACCGAAATCATTGGACCCGCAAAAACTGGAATGTCATTTCCTTCAAACATTTTGGTTGTCAGCTCATTATCAAAAGGATAATTATCGGCGGTTCCTTCATTTATGTGTGCGTTTGGAATCATAATATCGCCTTTTCCACCTTGCAAAATTCCTGCTTTTCCCATAATAGAAACAGATTCTACGTTTAAGAAAATGGTGTTGTTTTCTTTTTTATATGGTTTCAAGAGTTCATCAATAGTTTCAAAAGCTTGTTCGCCAAAAGCGTAATCCATTACAATTAAAACAGGTGCTTCTTTGCCGATTGTGGCTTTTGGAAACGATGATTTTGACCAATCAATTTTTGCCGTATCAAATATTTGAACATCTATATTGGTTCCTGATGCATCTGGCAAGAAAATCATACCATGTTTCAAAGCCACATCTTCCACTTTTGAACGAACATCGTGGGCACCAGATCTGCTTAATTCTTCATAAATATAAAAATCAGATTTGTCTTTAAATTTTGTCTTTAAAACATTTGTTGCAAAAATCGAATTCATAACACTGTGCATATTGGCACTAATAATATGAATTGGTCTTGTCAATAAATCATTTTTATCTAATGTGTCTTTGATGTTTGTTGCCCAAATTTCACCATGTATGTGATGCCCTAATCTTTCTCTCAAAATAGGACTAAAAGTAATGGTTCGTTTGTTATTATCGACCACTTCTTCAATGGCAATTTTTCCCAACCAATATACAATATCCAAGAAACGATCTGGCGTTGTTGGCGTCGAAAAATCATCGTAAATTGCTGAAACTTCGGCGAATGTTCTACCTAAAACATTGGCAGCGTGAGAAATGGCTTTTTCTCTTTCTATCAAAGGTAATTTTTTGCTTTGAAGTGCCGCTTGCTCCAGTTTTAGCCAATCGCGAGAAACTTGTCCGTCATCATCAATTAAAACCCTATTTTTAATTTTGTGAGATTCAATAAAAATAAACGTCAGGTGTGTTAATATGTCATAAATATCGGAACGACCACGAGTAATTTCGACATTCATTTGCTCCTCGTCAATTCTGTAGCAATTTCTTCTTCTTTTTGGTGGAACTATAGCTTTGAAATGTGAGTTCGAATAACCTTCGTCTGAGGTTAAATTGATGTATCGACATTCTTCAATTCCAACTGGCAAACGTTCAATAACGTATAACAATCCGTTGAGTTCGACTTTTTCTTCAGCAATGGAACCATAAATTTCTGGTCGCAATGCTAACAATGCTTCACGCAATGTATCTCCTGAAACGCCCATTGGTTTGTAGAAACCGCGGTTGAATAAATGACGCATGGTAATGTACAATCGTTCGATAGCTGCCGACGATTCTTGCGCTCTTGAGCGCGAAATGTTTTTAATTTGATTCATTAAAATTTTATTATTTAACCAGCAAATATATGATTTTTATTTTTTAGTTACTCAATACTAGTGTTATTGCTGGTTCATACACCATTATATTTGTATTTTCTTGATTTGATTTGTTCCATTTTCCACCATAAAATCCATATAAAAAAGGCCGCTCAACATAGCCACACAAAATAAGTGGATAATAAGTTTTTGAAACTTTTGTTGTTTTGGTGATTAAATCTGTAGTTGTTTTTTCTAATTTATTTTTTTCAATAATCAATCTTTCAATGGCTACAAAAATGCCGCTTTGTGGTATTGATAAATTAAAATCAGAAACGTCAAAAACACTGTATCTTTGACCTTTTTTTACAATGACAATAAAGTTTTTATTAAGTAATTCGTCTGCTGGAAGCCCACTGGAATCTACATCATAAAAATGAATTCTAATGGCTGCCTCTTCGATTTTACTATCTGTATAAATAGAAACTTGTTTTATAAATTTGGTTTTTTTATAGGATGGTTTGTAAGGAAAAAACTTCGCATCAATTTTGGATCCATTTTCAAACGCCTGATAAATTTGAGTATCTGTTTTTCCAATTTCGATGGTTTTAGTTTCTTTTTTATTTAACACAACCACTTCATCCAATGCAAAAACTAATGGAATTAATTGTACTGTTTGTGCTTGCGAAGCCTTTATTATTTTCTTTTCAAAACCCAAAGCAGAAATAATTAGATTCTTATTTCCGTTATTTATATTAATTGTGAAAGTTCCATTTTCTTCGGCAGAAACACCAATATTTTCATTTTCGACCCAAATGCTCGCATAAGGAATGGGTTTATTGTTTTGATCTAAAACAACGCCTTTAATTTGACCGTAAACAGAAACGCTTATTAAAAATAAAAAAAGCAACAGTTTTTTAGGAATCATTTATTGTATTTTTTCTAATTTATCAACAATATTCCTATCGTTAGAAAGCCTAGGAATTTTGTTTTGTCCGCCTAGTTTTCCGATAGATTTCATGTAGTTTTGAAAACCATTTTTATTTACTTTGGATATGATCAATGTTCGCAATACATTTCCAACAATTAAATCATCATAATATACATTTTGTTTGCGCATGGCTTTATCAATTTGCAAAGCAAAATTGTCTAAATTTTCAGGTTCATTTTCAAATTCAATACACCATTCGTGATAGGGCAAACCGGATGCTGGATTAATTTGTGGTGCAACTGTAAATTCGTTTATACTAATATTTGTATCTTCTATGGCTTCTTGCAAAGCGCATTCCACCTCTTTTCCAATAACGTGTTCGCCAAAAGCAGAAATGTAATGTTTGATTCTGCCTGACACTATAATTCGATATGGTTTTAATGAAGTAAATTGAATTGTATCGCCAATATTGTATGCCCAAAGTCCGGCATTGGTAGAAATTATTAAAACATAATTGGTGTCCAATTCTACGTCGCCAATGGTATATCTTTTAGGGTTTTCGGTATAAAATTCATCGGCTTTTACAAATTCATAAAAAATGCCAGCATTTAGTAAAAGCAACATTCCTTTTTCTGATTGAGAATCTTGATAAGCAAAAAAACCTTCCGATGCTGGAAATAATTCAATAGAATCAACTTTTCGACCTATTAAATTTTCAAATTTGGCACGATAAGGTTCATAATTTACACCGCCATAAATAAACAGATTAAAGTTTTTGAACAATTCACCTACTGGCTTTTGGGCTTTTTGATGTAGTTTTTCAAAATACATTTGTACCCACGATGGAATTCCAGAAATAACCGTCATATTTTCGTTGAAAGTTTCTTCAACTACAGCGTTTACCTTGGTTTCCCAATCTTCGATACAATTGGTTTCCCAAGAAGGCAATCTGTTTTTTTGCAAATATTTGGGCACAAAATGCGCGACTATTCCAGATAATCGTCCTAATTTGATTCCGTTTTTTTCTTCTAATACAGGACTTCCTTGCAAGAAAATCATTTTACCGTCTACAAAATCGGCATTACCTGTTTCATGAATATAGCTCAAAATAGCATTTCTTGCTGCTTTGATATGTGTAGGCATTGATGCCTTTGTGAGTGGAATGTATTTTGCTCCAGAAGTAGTACCAGATGTTTTGGCAAAATACAATGGTTTTCCTTTCCAAAGTATATTTTTTTCACCGTTGACTACTTTATCTACATAAGGTTTTAAAGCTTCGTAATCTCGAATTGGAACATGTTTGGCAAAATCTTCAAAATTCTTTATTTTACCAAACTTATGGTCTTGTCCGAAGTCCGTTTTTTGTGCTTGATGAATTAAGTTTTGAAAAACTTTTTTTTGGGTTTCAATAGGATTTTGAGACCATTTTAGGGTTTTTTTATAAATTTTTCGAGCAAAATATTTAGCAAGCTTTATTTTGATTGACATTTTTTAATTTTTTGACGTCTCCTTTTTGGTAAGATTTGTACTGATTTTTTTCTGCTCTTCTCCTACTTTTTTTCTTAATTCCAATTCTTCTGGCGATGCAGAAAAATTATATTCCGACGGATCCACATATTCTGATGCCATTATAGAATCCTTATTGACTTTTGCATATTCTAGATCGCCAGTTAATACTTTTTTTACTGATTCAATATAAGCATCATTTTTTTTTAGTTCAAATTCTAAAGAGTCAGACTTTAAACCCAACATCAATGCTTCCTGTTTTAATTTTGCCGATGAATAGCCTGGAATGTATTCTCGAAGCGGCGTGAATGCTATGATATAACTGGTAACAGATATTAAAAATATGGCACCAATGGTGGCTACAATAAAAACATTTAAAATATTGAGCTTGAAAGAAAATTTTTCTTCAAAAGTATCATCGTTTAAAATAACCAGCCTATTTTTGGTGGTTATTTTATCAAGAAATGCTTTGCGTCGGAATCTTTTTTCTGGCATAATAATGAAACTATCAAACAAATATAAACATTTATTATAACTGTTTATTTCTAAAGAGACGGTACGTTAAAATTATACAATAAAAACAAACGGTTTATTAAAAATACTTACCTTTGTTTTTATTTTGTTAGATTAAAATTGCGAAAGCATAAAACTTATAAATCATGGGAAGATTAGGCGCAACCGAAATTATAGTTATACTGGTGATTGTTTTATTACTTTTTGGAGGAAAAAAAATTCCAGAATTAATGAAAGGATTGGGTAATGGAATTAAAGAATTTAAAAACGCTTCGAAAGAAGAGCAAACTCAAACTACAGATCCTAAAAAAGAAGAAACTAAATAATTTAAATTACAAATAACAAAAAATCCAAATTTCATTCACGTGATTTTTGGATTTTTTTGTTATAGTGATAATTGAGCTATTATTTTGATTAAAAAAATCATTATTCAAAATATGTTACCATAACTATTGCTACTTTTGCAAAAATTTCAACCTTAATTTGTTTATAGCATGCAACTGTACAACACCTTAAGCGCAGAAGAAAGAGCCATCATGATTGATCATGCTGGAAAACGACGACTAACTTTGTCGTTCTATGCTTATGCGCATATTTTGGATCCCACACAATTTCGAAATGAATTATTTCTTGCTTGGAACACACTCGATGTTTTGGGCAGAATTTATGTAGCCACAGAAGGAATTAATGCCCAATTGTCTTTGCCGGCAGATTGTTTTTATGACTTTAAAAATTCGATCGATAAATATAATTTCATGAAAGGCATTCGACTAAATATTGCTGTCGAACAAGATGATCTTTCGTTTTTAAAACTCACTATAAAAGTTCGTGACAAAATTGTTGCCGATGGTTTAAACGATGATACTTTGGATGTAACCAATATTGGAATTCATCTAAAAGCGAAAGAATTCAACACTTTATTGGATGATCCAAACACCATTGTTGTCGATATGCGAAATCATTACGAAAGCGAAATTGGTCATTTCACCAATGCCATAAAACCAGATGTAGATACTTTTCGAGAAAGTTTACCTATTATAGAAGACCAGTTGGCAAATCATAAAGAAGATAAAAATTTATTAATGTATTGCACAGGCGGTATTCGTTGCGAGAAAGCATCGGCCTATTTTAAACACAAAGGTTTTAAAAATGTTTTTCAATTGGAAGGCGGCATTATCGAGTACACACGTCAAATTAAAGAAGAAGGACTGGAAAGCAAATTTATAGGTAAAAACTTTGTTTTTGATCAGCGTTTGGGCGAACGAATTACAGAGGATGTTGTTTCCAATTGTCACCAATGCGGAAAACCTTGCGATGTACATACCAATTGCGCCAACTATGGTTGCCATTTGTTATTCATTCAGTGTGATGATTGCAAAGAATTGTTGGAAAATTGTTGCTCGTACGAATGTCAGGAAGTTATTCATTTGCCAATGGATCAACAAATAAAATTGCGTCAGGGTTTGAAAAACGGCAATAAAATTTTCAAAAAAGGTAAGGCAGAAGCATTGGTTTTTAAAAATCCATCGGAAGCAAAAATTTTATCGAAAGAAAAAGTAATTTCAGAAATCAAACCTAAAATAGTTAAAACATATATTGGCAAAGCCCAGCATTATTATACAAAATCAAGTATTGGCGAATTCTTGATTGAAAATGAAGAAATCAACATAGGCGATACTTTGCTCATTAAAGGAAAAACTACTGGAGAAGAAATTTTTATCCTAGAATCCATGTACATTTTAAAAGAAGAAGCAGAAAAAGCAAAAACTGGAGATAGGGTAAGTTTCAAATTGCCTTTTAGAATAAGACTTTCTGATGTTTTGTATAGAGTAGAGAAGTTATAAAACAAATCACAAAACTTCAATTTTTTTAAATTCCAAACATAATACTAGATGTTTATTTCTTCTTTTCGGGTTTTGAAAATTGTAGTTTTGTGATTTGGATTTTGTCATTTGTGATTTGATTTTGCCTTTCAGCTAAGTTTTTTCGGAATTTCTCAACTTAAATTAAAAAAACTATATTTACATTCTAAAAGTAGCTCAAACCGAGCAATCAATATATATTCAAATTATGGCATGTACAAGTTGTTCAACATCCGATGTTGGAGCACCAAAGGGTTGCAAAAATAATGGGACTTGCGGCACCGATAGCTGCAACAAATTAACAGTATTCGATTGGCTCTCTAATATGACATTACCTGGAGGTCAAGCTCCTTTTGATTGTGTGGAAATTCGTTTTAAAAACGGAAGAAAAGAGTTTTACAGAAATACAGAAAAACTGACCTTAAGTATTGGCGATATTGTAGCTACAGAAGCTTCACCAGGACACGACGTTGGAATTGTAACTTTGACTGGCGAACTTGTTAAAGTACAAATGAAGAAAAAACAGGTTAATCACGAAGGTGAAGTGCCTAAAATATACAGAAAAGCATCTCAAAAAGATATAGATATTTGGAGCAATTCTCGCGACAAAGAGGAACCAATGAAAGTTCGTGCCCGTGAAATGGCTATTCGACTGCAGCTCCAAATGAAAATTTCTGATATCGAATTTCAAGGCGATGGTTCGAAAGCTACGTTTTATTACACCGCAGAAGACAGAGTCGATTTTCGTCAATTGATAAAAGAATTCGCGGGTGCTTTTAGTACCAGAATCGAAATGAAACAGGTGGGTTTCCGTCAAGAAGCAGCTCGTTTGGGCGGCATAGGTTCTTGCGGAAGAGAATTGTGCTGTTCCACTTGGTTGACAGATTTTAGAAGTGTGAACACATCGGCAGCGAGATACCAACAATTGTCATTGAATCCTCAAAAATTGGCGGGTCAGTGCGGAAAACTTAAATGTTGCTTGAACTATGAATTGGATACCTACATGGATGCCTTGAAAGACATTCCAGATATGGAAACCAAACTTTCAACAGAAAAAGGGGATGCAATTTGTCAAAAAATAGACATTTTTGGAAGGTTAATGTCATTTGCTTACATTGGAAATTTTGGTCAATGGCACGTTTTAAAAGTAGAGCAAGTGCAAGAAATAATGGCACAGAATAAACAAAAAATTAAAGTTTCTGGACTAGAAGATTATGCTATTGAAGTGGAAAAAATTGCAGTTGAAAAAACATTTCAAAACGCAATGGGTCAAGACAGTTTAACCAGATTTGACCAACCTAAAAAGAGCAATAATAAAAAACCAAATAAAAACAGGAAACCACAACCTCAGAATCAAGAGGCAGGACAAAATCAGAAATCTAAAATAAATCCGAATCAAAACCAAAATAAACCCAACTCAAACGGTCCAAAAATCAGAAATGAGAAAAACAATCCGAACATATAGTTTTCTAGCATTTGGTATCGCATTACTGTTGATTTCTTGCGATAAAACCCAAATTTTTGATGCCTATCATACTTTTCAAGATGGTTGGGATAAAAAAAATAGTGTTATTTTTACTTTCGATCAAGAGGTTTCAAAAAAACCAAACAATATGTTTATTAATATCCGTAGCAATAATGATTACGAATTTAACAACCTATTTCTCATTACAAAACTAGAGCAACCAAGTGGGTTAATAAAAGTAGACACACTGGAGTATGAAATGGCAGATTTGGATGGAAACATGCTTGGACAAGGTTTTTCGGACATCAAAGAAAGTAAGTTGTGGTATAAGGAAAATGTAAAATTCCCTGAAAAAGGAAAATATAAAATATCAATCTCTCAGGCTGTTCGAAAAACAGGAAAAGTTAAAGGAGTTGAAAAATTAAAAGGAATTACAGAAATTGGTTTCAGAATAGAAACATCACAAGTCGAATAAAATGGCAAAAAAACACAGCACACAAATATCAAATCATTCACATTATGTGAAAAAGTTTTGGAAATACTTCTCTATTGCTTTTGGTAGTGTATTATTATTTTTTCTGTTTGCTTCATGGGGGCTTTTTGGTTCCATGCCGTCCTTCTCGGAATTAGAGAATCCAGAATCGAATCTAGCAACAGAAATTATATCTGCGGATGGAGTAACTTTGGGTAAATTTTATAATGAAAACAGAACGCCAATAAAATTCAAAAACCTGCCAAAACATTTGGTTGACGCTTTAATTTCTACGGAAGACGAGCGTTTCAGAGAACATTCAGGCATCGATGGTAGAAGAACTTTAAGTGCTTCATTAAGTCTTGGAAGTCGAGGAGGAGCGAGCACATTAACACAGCAATTGGCCAAATTATTGTTTCATGGCGAAGGTTCAAAATTTTTGCCTTTTAGAATTGTTCAAAAAGCAAAAGAATGGATTATTGCCATTCGCCTTGAACGGCAATACACCAAAGATGAAATTATTGCCATGTATCTAAACAAAGCAGATTTTATAAACACAGCTGTTGGTATACGTTCTGCTGCCAAAGTATATTTTGCAAAAGAACCAATGGATTTAACTGTCGATGAATCTGCTATGTTAATTGGAATGCTTAAAAACCCATCACTTTTTAACCCTTTGCGAAGAGAAGAAAAAGTAAGAGAACGTAGAAATGTGGTTTTGAAACAAATGGAAAAAAATAAATGTTTGACCACAGTTCAAAAAGAAAATTTTCAAAAAAAACCTATCAAACTTACCTTTTCTCCAGAAAAGCATAACGAAGGAAGCGCCACTTATTTTCGTGAATATCTTCGTGAATACATGAAAACTTGGGTAAAAGAAAACAAAAAAGAAGATGGATCAGATTATAATGTGTATGCCGATGGATTGAAAATATATACTACTATCGATTCAAAAATGCAGTTGTATGCTGAAGAAGCTGTCAAAGAACATTTAAAAAATCTGCAAGAAGAATTTTTCTTAGAAGCCAAACAAAATAAAACAGCACCTTTTATAAGAATCAAACAGCCAGATATCGATAAAATAATGGATCGCGCCATGCGAAATACAGAAAGATGGAGACTCATGACAGACCAAGGTAAGGATGAAGAAGATATTATAAAATCATTCAAAATAAAAACAAAAATGACTGTTTTTACTTGGGATGGCGACAAAGAAATGGAAATGACTCCAATAGATTCCATTAGATATTACAAACATTTTCTTCAACCAGGCGTCATGTCTATGGAACCACAAACGGGACAAGTAAAAGTTTGGGTTGGTGGAGTAGATTATAGGTATTTTCAATATGATCACGTGGGTTTAGGCGCGCGTCAAGTAGGCTCAACATTCAAACCTTTTGTTTATGCAACGGCCATCCAACAATTGGGTATGTCACCTTGCGATACTATTATAGATGGACCAGTTATAATTAGAAAAGGAAGACACAATGTAACCGAAGATTGGGAACCAAGAAATTCTGATAACCGCTATCGAGGTATGGTCACACTAAAAAAAGCACTAGCCAATTCCATCAATACAGTTTCTGCAAAACTCATTGACAGAACAGGACCTGATGCAGTAATTACATTGGTAAAAAAATTAGGCGTAGAAACAGAAATTCCTTCACAGCCCTCAATTGCATTGGGTGCAGTAGATATTACAGTCAAAGATATGGTGGCGGCTTACAGCACATTTGCCAACCAAGGCATCTATATGAAACCACAGGTAATTTCAAAAATTGAAGACAAAAACGGTAATATTATATACGAACCGAAACCAGAATCCAGAGACGTTTTGAGTAAAGATATAGCCTACGCAGTCATTAAATTACTCGAAGGCGTTACAGAATCAGGCTCAGGCGCAAGGTTAAGAAGCACGGGTCCAGGCGGATATGCTTATAAAAGAGTAACAGGCTATCCATACGGATTTACCAATCCAATAGCTGGAAAAACTGGAACCACACAAAACCAATCAGATGGTTGGTTTGTTGGCATGGTTCCCAATTTAGTTACTGGAGTTTGGGTTGGAAATGAAGACCGTTCGGCACATTTTAGAACCATTACAAATGGTCAAGGCGCTACAATGGCATTGCCAATTTGGGGAATATTTATGAAAAAATGTTATGCAGACGCAGATTTACACGTTTCAAAAGATAAATTCGATAGACCATCAGATTTGTCGATTAAAGTAGATTGTGTTACAAAACCTGTTTATCGTCCGCCAACTGAAACAGATTCTACAGCTGTAAAACCACCAGAAGAAGAACAACCAACAGAAGAGTTTGGACTTTAAATTTTATTTTTTTAGGAGCTATTTCCCGCTATCCGTTGCAATCTTTTTTGTGGTTTTGTCATACTGAGCTTGTCGAAGTACAAAACCACAAAAAAGGATTTCCACTGCTATCGGGGCTAAAACAAACAATATGATCAACAAGAAAGTAAACAATGTTCAAGAAGCATTGCACGATATAAAAGATTCACAAACCATTATGCTTGGTGGTTTTGGACTTTGTGGCATACCCGAAAACAGCATAGCCGAACTAGTTGAAAAAAACGTCAAAGATTTAACTTGCATTTCAAACAATGCAGGCGTTGACGATTTCGGATTGGGATTGTTGTTGCAAAAACGTCAAATAAAAAAAATGATTTCATCCTATGTGGGCGAAAATGCAGAATTTGAACGCCAAATGCTTTCTGGCGAATTGGACGTAGAACTCACACCACAAGGAACATTGGCAGAAAAATGCCGTGCCGCACAAGCCGGAATTCCAGCCTTTTTTACACCAGCAGGTTTTGGCACAGAAGTAGCCGAAGGCAAAGAAACCAGAGAGTTTAATGGCAAAATGCATATTATGGAACACGCTTTTAAAGCAGACTTTGCCATTGTAAAAGCATGGAAAGGCGACACCGCTGGAAATTTAATTTTTAAAGGAACGGCAAGAAATTTTAATTCTTGTATGGCTGGCGCTGCAAAAATGACTATTGCTGAGGTTGAAGAATTGGTGGAGGCAGGAATGCTAGATCCCAACCAAATTCATATTCCAGGCATTATGGTTCAACGTATTTTTCAAGGAGAAAAATTTGAAAAGCGAATAGAACAAAGAACAGTTAGAAATAGATAACTAATTATGGCTTTAGATAAAAATCAAATTGCAAAACGCATCGCACAGGAAGTACAAAATAATTATTTTGTAAATTTAGGAATAGGCATACCAACATTGGTTGCCAACTATGTTCGGGAAGATATTTCGGTAGAATTTCAGAGTGAAAATGGTGTTTTGGGTATGGGACCTTTTCCTTTTGAAGGTGAAGAAGACGCGGACATAATTAATGCTGGAAAACAAACCATTACCACATTGCCAGGCGCCAGTTTTTTTGATTCGGCTTTTAGTTTCGGAATGATAAGAAGTCAAAAAGTTGACTTAACCATTCTTGGCGCTATGGAAGTTTCTGAAAATGGCGACATTGCCAATTGGAAAATCCCAGGAAAAATGGTCAAAGGTATGGGTGGTGCTATGGATTTGGTAGCATCGGCAGAAAATATAATTGTTGCCATGATGCATGTGAACAAAGCTGGCGAATCAAAAATCTTAAAAAAATGCACTTTGCCACTTACAGGTGTGGGTTGCGTTAAAAAAGTCGTTACCGAACTTGCCGTGCTACAAATTACACCACAAGGGTTTAAATTATTAGAACGTGCCCCAGGCGTTTCTATTGAACACATTATTGCTTCCACAGAAGCCCATTTAATTATTGAAGGAGACATTCCAGAAATGAAGATAAATTAAAACATTTAAATATACACTTCTTCAAATTAAATGAAGTATTAACATGGTTGTAATGTTCAACTTTATTACTGGAAAACTTCTACAAATTATTATGTTCTGATTGCTTTGCAAATTATTTTATTAAAAATGTTTTCACTATTGTAAAGATTTATTGGTCTCAATAATAGTTAAAACTATGTACTTTAGTTCATTTTCCTTTCAGGTTCTAAAAACATTTACCGCAAATTCGTTAATTATTTTCTGTTTTTTAAGCCTTTAATTTGCGAATTTTTGGTAAATTTTACTTTTAACCAGACAGACTTTAAGTCCATAGATTTGGTTTTCTCTTGTAAAAATATTAGTAGCATTCTCAAAGCAATCTTCATCAAGGTTATTAATTCAAATACCGAAATAAATATCTGTGAATATTTTATATTTTTAATATTTTTATTGTAAATAAAACAACATATGTAGTTCTATATTAACATAAATTTATTAAATTAGCATCAATTAAAATCATTGGCCTAATCAACTAATGAAATTGTTAACCAACCAAAAACCAAACATTATGAAAAAAAATTTCGGCAAAATTGCTTCGGTAATTGCATTGTCTGTGTTTTCCTTATCCAGTTTCGCTCAAGAAACGGATAAAAATGGAAACCAAAAGTTCACAAATGAAAATGGATCACCTAGTATGATCAATTTCAACCAAAGTTCCCTCTACAAAAATTCTGATTTTCAACAAGTATTCAAAGAAAATTTAGGGTTAAAAGAAAATCAAAACTTTTCAAAAATCAAAACTGAAACCGATAAAGAAGGTTTTACTCACGAAAAGTTTCAATTGTTTCACCAAGGTATTAAAGTAGAATATGCAACGTATACTCTGCATTCTAAAAACGGAAAGCTGGCTTCAATGACTGGTGAGTTTTACAACATAGATGAGGTGAATACTTCACCATCAATTTCTAGCCAACAAGCGTTCAACAGAGCCATTAGTCATACTGGAGCAAAACAGTATATGTGGGAAAATCAGGACGAAGCTTCTAAAATGAATTACAAAAAGCCAGTTGGAGAATTGGTTTTATTGCCATCGATGTCTGAACAAGGTCAAAAAAGAAATTCAGACAACGCAAATTTGGCTTATAAATTTGATATTTATGCTACCAATCCTGTAAGTCGGGGCGATTTGTATATTGATGCTAACACTGGTGAAGCACTTTATTTTAATGCCACTATTAAACATTTGGGCGATTATGCACATGGAAAATCTGTAAATAAAACAGATCAAAATTTTACATTGAATAAATCAGCAAGTTTGGTGGCTGCAAGTGCTGCCACAAAATATTCTGGAACACAACCCATTCAAACTTTGCTAAGTGGAGCTTCCTATATATTGTCTGACAATACACGAGGAAACGGAATACAAACCTTCAATATGAAAAAAGGTACAAGTTATACAGCAGCTGTAAATTTTACAGATGTTGATAATAACTGGACTGCGGCAGAGTTTGATAATACAAACAAAGATAATGCTGCACTTGATGCACATTGGGGTGCAGAAAAAACTTTTGATTATTTCTCTAGTGTACATAATAGAAATAGCTACAATAATGCTGGAGCAAAAATTAACAGCTACGTACATTACAGCAATGCTTATGACAATGCTTATTGGAACGGTTCGGTAATGACTTATGGCGATGGAAGCGGTACTTTTTTTGATGCACTAACTTCATTGGATGTTGCGGCTCATGAAATTGGACACGCCGTTTGTGAAACTACTGCAAATTTGGCATATCAAAAAGAATCGGGTGCCATGAACGAAGGTTTTTCTGATATCTGGGGCGCTTGTGTTGAATATTTTGCAGCACCATCTAAACAAACTTGGTTGATAGGAGAAGATATTGAAAGACGTTCAGGTCATTTATCTTTAAGATCAATGAGCAATCCAAATGCAGAAAGTCAGCCAGACACTTATGGAGGTACTTTTTGGAAAACACCAAACTGTTCTCCAACACAATCCAACGATTATTGCGGTGTTCACACCAACAGTGGTGTTTTAAACCACTGGTTTTATATTCTATCTATTGGAAAATCTGGAAGCAACGATATTGGAAACGCATTCAACGTAACTGGTATTACAATCGACAAAGCTGCAAAAATTGCTTACCGCTTGGAAAGCATTTATTTGTCTGCAAATTCAACTTATGCAAATGCAAGAACATCAGGAATTCAGTCTGCTGTAGATTTATATGGTGCGGGTTCTGCGGAAGTTATTGCCACTACAAATGCATTTTATGCAGTGGGAATAGGTGCGGCTTACATTTCGCCATCCACAGATACAACTGCACCATCAACACCTGCTAGTTTGGTAGCTTCCGGAACTACATCTTCCGCTACAAACTTATCATGGACAGCTTCTACAGACAATGTTGGGGTTACTGGTTATAATGTATATAACGGAACAACTTTGGTAACCACTGCAACAGGAGGTTCTGCCACTGTTTCTGGATTGTCTGCTTCAACGGCTTACAGTTTTTCTGTGAAAGCCAAAGATGCTGCTGGAAATCTTTCTGCTTCGAGCAATGTTGTGAATGTGACAACTTTAGCTGGATCATCTGTTGCTTATTGTGCTTCCACTAGTAGCAATACAAACGACGAAAGAATCGGGAAAGTTGTTTTAGGTTCTATAAATAATACTACAACAGGAACTGCTGGATACGAAAACTTTACATCGCAATCTACAGATTTGGGTAGAGGTACAGCAAACACCATTACAATAACTCCAACATGGACAGGCACTGTATATAGTGAAGGTTATGGTGTTTGGATTGATTTTAATAAAAACGGATTCTTTACAGATGCGGGAGAAATGGTTGTTGCAAAATCGGCTTCAAAAACCACACCAATAAGTGCTAGTTTTACAGTTCCAGCTACTGCAACGTTGGGTACAACCAGAATGAGAGTTTCTATGAAATACAATGCTATTCCAACTTCTTGTGAGTCATTTACCTATGGTCAAGTAGAAGATTATACTGTAAATATTACTGCTGGAGTTCCAATTTCTAGCATTGCAGCTATAGATGGTGAAGATTCAAATAGTTTAGAATTTAGACTTTTCCCAAATCCAGCGGATACAGTGTTAAATATTTCAGTTTCTAAAAATCTGAATGCTACTTACAAAATATACAATTTAGTAGGTCAAGTAGTAAATTCTGGAGACACCAAACAGAATCAAATTAGCCTTGCTAATCTTGAATCTGGCTTGTATATTTTTGAACTAAACGATGGTCAAAAAACGTTAACCAAGAAATTTGTGAAAAGATAAATTGAATTAAATAATTGTAAAAGCTGTTCGAAAGGGCAGCTTTTTTTGGTTTTGATGTATAGTTAAGATACTATAAATGAATTGTAGTTTATCCAATTATGTATATAATTCAGACTGTATTATATACAAAATTGGTATTATAATCGATGCAACTTTCTATGAATTAAAACTATTTTCAATTTTAAATAATCATAAATTAATCCGAAGATTAAAAAGAATACTGCAATAAGAAGCACTTTTAATTCTAATTTCGAATAAAATACGCCACCAACTATTCCACCAATAAAAAAGAAACTTATTATTGTTAATCGCAATCTAATAGAAGAAAATAATTTTTGACATAAATCTTGTTCTTTGTAGAAAAATAATTGCGCTAATTCTATTCCTAAATCAGTGAATAGTCCAGTTAAATGGGTTGTTCTAACCACAGAATTTGAAATTTTGGTTACTAATGAATTTTGCAATCCCATTGAGAATAACAACGTACAGGCAATTACATTTGAGTAATTTTCAATTAGATTTTTACCAAACAATGCAATAAATACTAGCAACAAAATTTCTATAATTATTGGAATGATATATGTAGTATTTTCGTTTTTACGAGCCACGAATTCTACTAGAAAACTAGAAACAAATGCGCCCCAAAAAAAGAAAAATATATACAAGAAATACATAAAACCGTTCCAAAATTGATTTTGAAAAACGGCATCTACAAAAAAAGCAAAATGTCCTGTAACATTGGTTGTTAGTTTTTGAACCGCCAAAAATCCTGCAACATTGACTAATCCTGCTACAAAAGAAAGTACAGATGCAATTTGCATATTGTGTTTTGCGGTTCTGGTTTTGCCTTGATGTCGGAACATTTATATTTTTTTACACGAATTTCCAGTAATTAATTATTTTTAAAATTACACTAAATCTAAAAAAATTAGTGAAAATTAGTGCAATTCGTGTCTTACTTTTAAGTTTGAATTAATCATAATTTTGTGTTACTAAAACTTTTCAGCAATATTGTATTCAATTTTTAAAACTTCAAATTTGGCATATACTTGATCACCATCTTTCAATCGCCAAATGGCTTGATCAGAAATTGGAATTTTTACACCATTTCGTTCTTGATAATTTGCCATTTTGCAAACCCATTTTTCTTTCTTTTCGGCAGTCATAAATCGATTGCCTTCTATTTCTATTATTTCGCCAATTTTATTAAATCTGACAATAAAATCAAAAGCAGTTGTTTTATATCTGAAAGATAATTTCGCAGAACTTTCATCAATTGGTGTCCAATTTAGATAATCTGATGGCAATAAATTGGTTGGAAACCATACACTTTCTGCCAACCAGCGCTGCAATTCGCCTTCATCAAAATTAACACCTTCGGCATCAACAACATTGTAAACATTTAATAAAGTGGCGATTAATCCACCTTTTTCTTCGATAAAATAATCACGAGCAGTAAACATCGAAGTTACACCTTTCCAGATAAATTGTGGTTTTTGAGCAGAAAAATATTGTTCGCCAGTAATTTTGATGAAGTCTTTCTTTAAATCGGTTTTAAAAAATCCATTGTGTGTCAATCTCACCGAACTTATATAAGGCTGACCGTCTTTTATAACATAGTTGAAATATTTTTGAACTGGTTCAGGCAAATTTTCTAATTGATTAATGCTGTATTTCTTGTCTGAAATGTTGATTGAATTGGTAAACAATGTGGATAGTTGCTTATTAAAATTTCTTTCTAAATTGATTTTTCCTATTAATAAAATCAATAAAATACATCCGATGATGATTAATAAAGTTGTCATAGTCTTTTTCATTTTTAAGTTATTTAATTATTTTTCCGTCTTCCATTTCAATAATTCTGTGCGTTCGTTTGGCAAAATCGTTGTCGTGTGTTACAATTAAAAGCGATTGTTTGTATACCTCAGCGAGTTCTTTAAAAACTTCAAAAACAATTTCTGAGTTTTTCTTATCTAAATTTCCTGTTGGTTCGTCGCCCATAATTATTAATGGATTATTTATCAAGGCACGAGCAATGGCAACACGCTGTTTTTCGCCACCAGACAATTTGTTTGGATTATTTAATGCTTTGTCTTGAATTCCTAAAACTTTAAGTTTTTCATAGGCATTTGCTTCTACTTCTTTACTAGATAATTTTGCCAATTTTAATCCTGGTAACATTACGTTTTGCAAAACCGAAAACTCATTTAACAAATAATGAAACTGAAATACAAATCCGATTTTTTCGTTGCGAACAATCGCCAATTCGGCATCAGGTTTGTCTTTCATAGAAACAGAATCGATTTTTAAATCGCCATCGAAAGCAGTATCCATCGTAGATAAAATGTATAATAAAGTTGATTTTCCGCAACCAGATTTACCAATTATAGAAGCAAATTCACCTTTGTTTATCGAGAAATTAATATCCGTTAAAACTTTCACTTCTATGGATTCGTGAAATTTTTTTGATAAATTTATGGCTTCTAAAATTTTGGTTTCCATTTAATTTGTTTAAACCATTAAGGCATTAAGATTCATTAATTCCAACAAAATCAATATTCTAAATTCTATTTTATATATTCTTTTTTTGAAATCTGAAATCAAAAATCGTTAATCAAAAATCGTTAATCAACAATCAAAAATTTTTATTTTCCTCTTATAATTTCAACTGGATCAACTTTACTAGCTTTCAATGCTGGAAATAATCCTGCGATTGTGGTTGTAAAAAGCGCAAAAATCATACTGATGATGTAATAAATAATATTGTAATTTATAGGATATGTTTTTATTGTTGGCAACGAAGCGGTTTCAAATGGAATGATACTGATAATTGATGAAAAAATAAATCCGAACAACAATCCAAGTAATCCGCCAGCAATTCCTATAATTAATGACAATAGAATAAAAATCCATTTTACATCATTGCCTGAAAAACCAGTTGCTTTTAAAATAGCAATTGTATCCATTTTTTCGTAAATCATCATATTTAAAATATTATAAATTCCGAAACCAGCAACTAGCAATAATACCAAACCAACGGCGTAAGAAATTATGTTTCGAACTGAACTTCCAGTTTCAAATTGTGCGTTTGCGGTTTGATAATCAATGGTATCTGTATTGTATTTATCTGAAAATTCTCTGGCAACTGCTGGAGCCGATTGCATATCAAATAATTTTATTTGAATATCTGTAATATAATTTGTAGGTTCATCTAGTAGTTTTTGAGCAGTTTCAAGCGAAGTATAACTAAATGTATTGTCAATTTCAGAAATTCCAATTTGAGAAATTCCCACTACTTTTAGCATTACTAAATTCCCTCTTGACGAAGTGATATTGATATTATCGCCTTTAAGTAAAAGCATTTTTTCTGACAAACCTTTACCAATAATAATGCTATTGTTTTGAGATAAATCTGCTACATTTCCATCGATAATATTGTCTGAAGTTTTGAATAATTTTTCTTCGTGTTCGATTTCAATTCCGTTAATAACACCAGCAATTTCAATAGTTCCAGAATTAAAAAAAACTGGTGTATTTATTTTGGCAGCCACATCAATAATCCGTTTATCCAATTTTAAATCCTCAATAATTTTTTTGCTGTCGTAAATAGATTTTCCTCTGTCTTTTGGTTTTATAGAATTGATAAAATTGGTGTTATTTTTATATTTTTCAGATAACGAAATGGGTTGATTTTGAGATGGTTTTACTTCATTGTACAACCGAATGTGTGCTGTTTTGTTCAGCATTAATCCATCGAGCAAATCGTTTAAACCGTTCATAAAACTTACCAAAGCTATAAACATTGATATACTAAAAGTTACGCCAACGGCAGCAACAATAGTTTGTTTTAGTCGCGCTCGTAGCAAATGAATGGCAATATTTAATATTAGTTTATAGTTCATTCTTTGGGTTTATAAATAATTTCGTCAGCTTTTAAACCCACTAGAATTTCTACTTTTTGATAATCTGATAATCCTATTTTTACTTTTCGTTTTTCTTTTTTAGAGGTTTGAATAGAATCGCCTTTCAGCAAATAAACTTTCGGAATTGTAATAGCGTTTTTTTTAATTTGAATGATAATATTTGCTTCGGCAGAAAGATTTGGATACAATTTTTTGGGTGGATTTATAAAATGTGCTTCAATTTTGAAAGTTCTAGAACGTTCATCCATAATAGGATAAATTTTATCAATTTTGGCATTAAAAACTTGGTTTTTATAACTGTCTAATGTGATCAAAACCGATTGATTTAATTTTACACGAGCCATATCGTTTTCATCAACTTCGAGTTCTAATAAAAAAGCGTTTTTTTGACCAATAATTGCCAACGGAATTTGTGGCGTTATTAATGTTCCTTCTTTTACTAAAACATCAAAAAGTTCTCCTGAAAAAGCACTTTTTATAGCATAATCACTTTGAGTTTTTTGACCAATTTGCAATAAAATGTTGTTTTTATTTTGATCAAAATTCAATTGCAATTTTAATTGGGACAATTGTTTTTTTGAAGTTTGTAAATTTAATTGTGATGATTTGTATGCCAACGTTACTTTTTCAAAATCAACTTCAGAAATAATATTGTATTTTTTGATGCGTTTGTTTCTATCATATAAAGATTTATCAACCAGCAATTTATCACGAGACAATTGTACTTTAATTTCCATTTCTGAAATTTTATCTTGAATATAACGGTTGTCATTTTGGCTTAATTGATAAGTCAATCTTGCATTTTGGGTGTTTAACTCGGCTTTATCATTTTCTAACTCAAACAACAATTGATCTCTGGTAATTGATTGTCCAGCAACTACATCAATCTTTTTTAGAATACCACTTACACTTGAAAAAACAGTATATTGATTTTCAGATTTTATAATTCCAGAAGCATAAACACTCTCGGTAACATTACCAATTGTAGGTTTGATTTCATCGAATTTTTCTTTGCAGGAAAGAACAAATAGCAGTGTTATAAGAAATATTTTTTTCATATTTAGATCTATTTATTTATCCGCAATCTTAATAAATTCGGAAATATTACTCTAAAAATTCTTGTTTAATTACTAGTTTGTAAAGAACTTTGGCAATTTCGTTAGTCATATTTTTGAACTATTAAAGTTTACCTTTTAATATGGAATATTGGTTGTATAATTTTATAATAAAATTGTAAAATTCCAATATTATCCTAATTTCTACTTTTTTTATATAAATTATGCAATAATTATTATTAATTATATAACAATTTTAAATTTATAATAATTCACCTTTGGTATAGGGCTCAATTAAGAATTTATGAAAAAACCTCATAATATTTTAATAAATAAAAACCAAATCCACTTGACCTACTCCTAACAAAGGATAGTAATTCAAGAAGAAAAGAAGACAAACCATTTAAAAACCAATTAAATTGCTTATTAACCTCTAAATCATTAAAAATGAATTATACTGTAATAGTAATCGTAGGCATTTTAGTAATAGGTTTGGTAGTATTTACAATTGTTCGCAACCTTAAAGACAAGAAGGAATTAGAGGAAGAAATGAATAATGACTACCAAGAATCAAATGATCAAAAAGGAGATTTTGATGAAGTAGATGATTTATAAGTAAATGAAAAATTTAATCGAAAATACTTTTACCAAAAATAAAATTAAACTCATAAAAAGTGGTAAACCTTATTTTGATTTACTACTAAAACTTATATCAGAATCCATCCAAAGCATTCACATTCAAACCTATATTTTTAATGATGATGAAACTGGTAAATCAATTGTAAATGCATTGAAAATTGCTTCACAAAAAAAGGTCAAAATTTACTTGCTTGTTGATGGTTACGCATCCAAAAATTTATCGAAAATCTTTATCGAAAACTTAAAAAAGGAAAACATAAATTTTCGATTTTTTAATCCGTTGTTTAAAAATAATAATTTCTATTTCGGACGAAGATTGCATCATAAAATGATTGTTATCGATGCAAAATATGCTGTTGTTGGCGGAATGAATATTGCAGATAGATACAACGATTGTCATAATATCAAAGCTTGGCTAGATTTTGCAGTATTTCTTGAAGGCCCAATCGCCAAGGAACTTTGCATTTTATGTTGGAAAACTTGGAACGGATTTAAAGTGAATAAAACTGAAGAATATTGCAAAGAAAATAACACTTTATTCCACTTTAAAGAAAGTGAAACCTCATTAAGCCGAATTAGACGCAATGATTGGGTAAGATCCAAAAATGAAATATCAACGACTTATAAACAAATTTTAGAAACTGCCGAGAAAGAAATTACAATAATTTGCAGTTATTTTATTCCTGGAAGCAAAGCCAAAAAGTTATTGAAATTTGCCATAAATAAAGGTGTAAAAGTTAGATTAATATTAGCCAGCCAATCGGATGTGCCAATTGCAAAGTCCGCAGAACGATGGATGTACGATTGGTTACTCAGAAAAAACGTTGAAATCTATGAATATCAGCCCACTGTTTTACATGCAAAAATGTGTGTGGTTGACGAAAAATTTGTTACAATTGGTTCATATAATATCAACAATATCAGTGCTTACGCAAGTATTGAATTGAATATTGATATTAAAAACGAAAACTTTGCGAAAGAAGTTAATCAAAATTTAGATACAATTATTAAAGACAATTGTATTCAGATAACTACCGAAATATACCATAAAACGAATACTATTTTTAAGCAATTTTACCATTGGGTTAGTTATAGAATTTTCAGGATTGTGTTTTTCTTGTTTACGTTTTATTTTAAACGACAGGAATGAATTTATAAATCCTACAAGGTCTTTTTTGACCTTGTAGGTATGGAATTTAGACCTACAAGGTCAAAAAAGACCTTGTAGGACTACGAATCAAAACATAAAATATTCAATTCCCTTTCATTCTTTCAAATAAAGAAGAGAATGTTTTTTCATTCCAACCAACAAATCTGCCACGTTGTACTACAAGCGTGTTGTCATAATCTTGGTGTAGAAAATAATGAAATACGAATTTTCCTTTTGGATTTTCCCAACCTTTCATTTGTCCGAAACGTAAATCGTTAAAAACAAGTGTATCGTTATATTTTTCTATGGTATAAAAATTTTGCGAAAAACGTTTCAGTTTATATAGTTCTTCTTTATTTTCTATCTTTTGAAGTAAATTTTCGTTTCTAGTAAAATAATTAAAATCGATTGTGTTTTTAGTATCAAAAATTGATTTATAACCAACATAAAACCCATTATTATTACCTGCAACTACATACCATAAACTATTTTGAAACGGCGCTGGAGTTGTAAAATATTGCGTATAATTTATTTTTTGTTGTTGTAATTCTTGTTGGACATCATAATCAATTTTAATTTTTATGGCAATAGATATCAATAAATAGATTCCAGTAAAACCAAGTCCAAGTTTCCAGATTTTTTTTCGGTAAACGGTATTTTTTCTAAAATATATAAATGCCAAACACGCCAAAAATGTCCATATAGAAAATAGTGGATCAGCCACATAAATCATATTAAACGAAAAACGTTTGTGACTAAAAGGTTCTAACCAACCCACGCCATAATTATTGAATGCATCTAAAAAAATATGTATAAAAATAACACTTCCAAAAAATAACATCCAATGTTTTAAACTGATATTGTGCGGTCTGTGCCAATATTCTGCAAGCAAAGCAAATAGCGGCGTAATAATAATACAGAATAAAAATGAATGTGTAAACCCGCGATGTGCCAATAAATTGGAAGATGTATCCATCCAAAACGAAGCTACAAAATCGATATCCGGAATGCTTTGCGCCAATGCGCCCCACAACATTGCTTTTTTGCCCAATGTTTTTCCTGCAAATGCTTCGCCCATACAAGCGCCGAGTGCTATGTGTGTGAATGAATCCATAGTTTATGATTTTTGATTGCTGACTGTAGATTTTAGATTGCAAATTTAAAAAATGTGAAATTGACAATTAATTATTTACTCTCACTAAATCTAATATCTGAAATCTAATATCTAAAATCCTTTTTATAATTCTTTCAATAAATCTTCTAAATCCAAGGCGGCTGAATACATTACAATTGTGCCATCTTCGTTATAAAGCCATTCTTCTTTTGGTCTGTCCCAATACAATTCCACACCATTATTATCTGGATCATTCAAGTACAATGCTTGAGAAACGCCGTGATCGGCTGCGCCAGAAAATGGATATTCGGCTTTAAGAATTCGGTCATAAATAGTTGCTAAATCTTTTCGGGTTGGATATAAAATTGCGGTGTGAAACAAGCCAACACCTTTTTCGTGCGATAAAGGAAAATTTTTGCTGTACCAAGTGTTGAGTCCAATATGATGATGGTAACCACCAGCAGAAATAAATGCGGCATCTTCGCCAAACATTGTCGTAATTTCGAAACCAAGTAAATCGCAGTAAAATTCTATTGAACGTTGCAAATTTGACACTTTCAGGTGTACGTGACCGATGCGAGTTTGGGTTGGGATTTTATAATTTGTCTTCATTTTTTATAAATTTTTCTGGTTTGTGGTAATAATGCAACAATAATCATTGGTATGGAAAATAACATATAAAATGTTTGCAACCAACCAACGCCTTGAATAAAAATAGTCTCAACTTGAATCCAAATAATCAATGCAAAAGCAATATAAATACTGAATGTCCATGCCCAATGCATATCTGAAAATAGATTAAATCGTTCGGCAAATTTGGAAATTGGCTTTTTAATTAATGCAAAAACAATAAAAATAGGAAAAACACCTAAAACCAAAAATAAAATAATGCCAGGAATTAGGAAATTATCGAATGGTGAATTATCTAATATGGACAATGGCAAACCGCCAAGCAATTTACCTGATGGCGAAATTATTAAAGTTCCACCGCCACCAACTGCACTTATACCAAGGAAAGCCAAAAGTATTAAATGAATGTTTCTTGCAGTTTTTGATTTCATAATATTAAACTTTCAATTTGAATGTTGACTAATTATTTGTTCCAGATGTTTTGCAGAAAATACGCCAGATTGTCGCCATTTTATTTCCTCTTTTTTGAAAAGCATAAGTGTTGGAACACCTTTAATTTTATAGAAATTTGCCAATTCTTGGTTTTTTTCTACGTCAATTTTTATGATTTTAACTTTGTCTCCGATGTTTGCTTTAAGTTCCTTTAAAATAGGTTGCATAGTTTTACAAGGGCCACACCATTCGGCATAAAAATCGACCAAAGTTGGTGTTTCGCTATTTATGATTTCTGAAAATTTTGTTTTCATTTTGTTTCGTTTAAAGTTCTGTAAATCAATCCTAAAATTATCAATATAAAAAAAGTGGTATAAATTTTTTTATTGTATTTTGCTAACCAATTTGGAAGATAAATATCAAAACTTTCTTTTTTTGAATTAGAATATTTTCGAGCGATAATTGTAAGTGGACAAACCATTTTGAAAAATAAAAGAACAATAGATTCTAGCATAATTAATCCAAATCCGAGCCAAAAAAAAGTATCGATTTTATTCCAAATAACTTCATAAGCCATATAAAACAAAGTTATATTAAAAAACATCCAAATTATGGTGTGGATTGTTTTGATTAGAATTAGTTTGGATTGGCTATTCATTATTTGATTTCTCATTAATCACTTTCACTAATTTTATAATTGTTGATTACAATTTTCTAAATCTTTCGATACACCTCATCAAAAGGAATTCTCATTCTTTCGCCCCAAACGCCATTTTCTTGTCGAATGCCACAAGAAACCACCATATTTATTTCTGCACCATATTGCAATTTCAAAATACTTTTCACTTTTCTACTATCAAAACCTTCCATTGGGCAAGTATCATATTTTTCGTTTGCCATTGCCAACATAAATGTTTGCGCTGCCAAAGCACAAGATTTATGCACTACAACTCGCATGTCGTTTTCTGAAACTTGATACACAATTGGTCTGAAAAGCCCAACAATGTTGACTATAATTTTTCTAATAAATCCGAAAATACCAAAAAAACGGAAGTATAAAAACGGCATTATTCGATCATAATACACTTTCCAACTTTTACTTCTTTTTTCTTGTTTTATTACTGGACTGTTTTCTAGCACATTTTGAGTTTCTAACGCCATCATTTTTTTTGCTCGTTTGCGATACAAATCCTGCCTAGTTACAAAAACCACCATTTGTTGCGCAGTAGTTGCCGATTCTTGACCTAAACAAGCAATGGCTAATTTTTTCAACATTTCTGGATTTGTTATATGATAAAATTCCCAAAGTTGCATGTTGGAACTATTTGGTGCTAATGTGGCTAATTGAATACAATGTTTTACTTTTTCAACATCAATTGGCTGATTTTTGTAATGTCTAACAGAACGCCTGTAATTTATTATTTCTTCTAAAGTCATTTTATTTTTGGATTAATTCAATTTGTAGAAAATACTTTTTAAACATTTTTTTTAGCATTTATTTCGTCCAATATTTTTTGAGGTATTGGTCTGCAACTACAATTTTTTGATGTTCAATATGCCAATCTGTTCTTTGTTGCATTTTTGCATTTTTTGGCATTCGATATGCTAAATGCCATTCTTTATTAAATTTCATAAATCGCTACTTTAAACCAATTAATTTTATTTAAATTTATTTTTGTTCATATCCCAATTTCTCAACTTCATTCAACCATTTTTTTCGTTTGGCTTCATCAGATGATTTTATGGGCGAAAATGTGGTTATTTTTATTGGGTTGATTCCACAAAATTTTAGCACACCAATTTTCATAGCATTGTGTCCAGCACTTCTGTTTATCAACCAATAATACCAACTTGGAGTATCCATTGTTACTATTAATCTGGCGGTTTTTCCTTTTAGTAATTTATCCCAAAAAGGCGAATTTTCTCTATATTTAAAAGCAAATCCTGGCAAAAAAACCCTATCAATAAATCCTTTTAAAAGTGCTGGCATAGTTGCCCACCAATTTGGATAAACAAAAACCAAATGATTCGCCCACAAAATATCTTGTTGAATTTGAATTAAATCTGGCTCCAGCGGACTAATTTTTCTGTAACCATAAGTCAAAATTGGATTGAATTTCAGTTCAATCAAATGAACCAATTTCACATTTGCATTCGATTTGTACGCACCCATTTTATAACTTTCTGCAATTGCAAAACAGAAACTTTCTTTGTCTGGATGTCCATTTATTATTAAAATATTTTTCATTTTTATTGGAATTAATTGTTAGGTTTTCTTTGTAATGAATTTTTTGAAATATCCTTAATAAAAAAATAAACTATTATACTAATAATCGAAGAAAAAAAGCACCAAACAGACAGGATATAGTTTTCGTAAAAAATTTGTGTTATTAAATACGAAACAAGAATCGTGAATCCTAAAATCCACATTCGTTTGATATGCGAAAAAAATGGCGGTGCAATCGTTGCTAATGCATACAAAAAAATCCAAAAATTATTCATCAAATCAGAATAATCAAGAATGTAATTGATATGATGCCCTTCTATTACTGCTGAAACTTTATATGTTGATAAACAATATGCCAAATACAAACTCACTATAATTCCGGTTACAACCAAAAACTTTTGAATAGTTTTTCGAGTTCTAATTTTTTCGATTAATAAAATAGCAATTGGAACCCATAATGGCCAAAGAATATGTGCAAAAAACAGATATACATAGGTTGCCATTTTTTGCAAAACAAAATAATTTCCTATTGGAATTGTAAGCCACAAAATACCTTCTGCAAATTGCTGTACGCCAAAAATAAACGGAATACTTGCAAAAAAAAGTTGCGATTTATGATTAGTTTTTTTAATTGATGCAACGCCGATAACAGTAAGCACAACGCCTGCTGTGAAACTTGCTCCTGCTGAAAAACACATATTAATTCGTTTTTATATTCAATCCTTCCGCCTCGCTCAACGCAATGGCAATGGCTTGTTTTGGATTGGTTACAATAGTTTCTGTCTTGCCAGAATGCAAATCGCCTTCTTTGAATTCCTGCATTACTTGGGCAATTTTTTTCTGTTTTGGTGATAGGTTTTTCTTTGTCGGTGTTTTTTTATTGCTTTCCATGATTGTATTTTTATTTTCTAATTTTTTTAAAGGCTTTTCCAAAATTATTTATAACATCAGAAATAAGCATGCTTTCCATAGATTCACATTTTATGGTAATATCTGCTGCGAAACCATGAATAAATACACCTAAATTTGCTGCTGTTATGGGTGAATATCCTTGTGCTAAAAAGGATGTTATAATACCCGATAAAGCATCTCCAGATCCACCTTTTGCAAGTCCAGAATTTCCTGTTGTATTATAAAATAGTTGTTCTGGTGAAACAATTGCGGTACAATGGCTTTTTAAAACTATAATTAAATTATATTTTTTTGCTTTTATAATTGCGGTTTTAATTCTGTCATCGTTATTTTTATGAATTCCAAAAAGTCTATCAAATTCTCTACAATGAGGCGTAATTATTGTTTCTGATGGAATTTCACTCAGAATATTTTTATTGTTTGAAATTATGTTTAGTCCATCTGCATCTAACAACAATGGTTTTTTATAATGCGTTATCACGGAAAGAAGCAGTTCCTGAGAAACTTTATCGGTTCCTAAACCAGGACCAATTCCAATGGCAGAGAACTTATCAAAGTTATATTCATTCCCTTCCCTTATTAAAAGCATGGCTTCTGGAATGCAAGTTTGTATTATCACCCTTTCGTTTGCTGGCACACATACTGTTACTAACCCAACTCCAGAGCGAATTGCTGCTTTTGTAGCTATTACGGCTGCACCCATATATCCTTTTTTACCAGCTATGATAAGCGCGTGCCCGTATTCACTTTTTTCAGAGAATACTTCTCTTTTGTATAATTGAGATTTAATATATTTTTTTGTAAGTTTAATCATTATTATAATTTGAATTCAAAAAAGGATATTATTGCAAGCCGCAATTCTTAAAAAAAGTTTTCTTTGATAATA
>NZ_JANLVD010000044.1:0-3103 GCF_031363805.1 Flavobacterium sp.
GCAAAAATCCCCCATAAAACTGGGAAACTGGTTTTCCAGATGGTAGTTCTGAGCAAATCGATTTTTTCACGAGCAATATTGTCTTTTGTGTAATCGTTCATTGAATTTGTAGCGTTTTCGTAGACAATGTTGTATTGTTTGTTGTAAGCCATAATATCAGTTGAGTTAACTGGGGAGTTGCCAATAACCAATCCGTGTAGCATTACTTCAGTGCTTGCTATGTATATAATGAAAAAGGCAAAAAGCCATACAAAAAATTTCTTTTCTAGGAAATCTCCAATTGACTTATTGGTGTGCATTTTGTATAAACTGTACATAAAATAAATGGTGATAACAAGCGATATATAATGCAGATAAAATGCAATACTTTGCGGAACGCCACTTGCAATATATTCGCGATGTTCGCTAAAAGCTACATTTGAAAATACAGTAGCAAAAAGAAAAATATTCACTATGGCAATTAAGGAAGCCATATTTCTTGCCATTTGATTTTCTTTTTTGAGCAAGAAATAAAACAACACACCAGAAAATAATAGGTGATATAAAATTGGGAATGCTATTGCCGAATCATATTGTTTAATGTAGTCTTCAGATTGGTAAAAAACTTCAGCCATTCCGACTATATAAGCAACTAAAATACCCACCACAAAAATAAATTTTCGATACCCAATTGGATTGAAAACTATTCCCATTTGTTTGACAGATTCGTCCTCTTTTTTTAGTAAAAAATAAACAAAGAATAGTGATGCAATCGCTACAATACCTGTTACAAATATTGGATTTATAACAACATTTAGTTCAACTGTAAAATTGTTGTAATATTTCCCCCAATCCATCATTAAGCTGATGCACATTAAAACATGCACAATAATACTTCCAAAACGGTAACTGGCAATATTCGATTTTTGAGCCAACCACATTAATAAAACTGCTTCACCAGCCCAAAATAATGTAATATAATTGCCTTCAAACTGAACAGGAATAGCTAAAGTTATAAAAGTTAAAGTCAAACCAATGAGTAAATAAATAGCATTTTTGTCTAAACCAAATTTCTTGTACAAAAACCAAGCGTAAAACAAATTCATTGCTGCGATAGATGCTGTAAATACACCTTTTAGTTCAGGATGATAACTATCTAAAATTGCCATTCCTGCGCCATAAAATAAGAAAGTATTGGCTATAAAAATAGAAAGTTGTGTTTTGGTAAAAGTACCTTGTGTTCTTAAATTATTAATAATGTTAATTAAAGTAAATAAAATATAAAAAGCGAACCCAAAACAAAAAGCACCTAAATAGTGTGGTTTCAATTCTGCAAATTCGCGAGTAAGCCAACCAGTATATAATATGACTGTAAATATAAAAGCGAGAACGTTTACTAGATTCCATTTTTTGTAATAGGCCATTGCCAAAATTCCGACATTCAAAATCAAAATATAGCTGAATAAAATCACATAATTTCCAGAACCTGTACTTACCATAAATGGAACGGCAAAGCCACCAATGAGCGATAAAACTGCCAGTTCAATTCTGTTGTAAGACAACGAAACCAAACAGCTAAATGCAGTTATAACGACCATAATTGAAAATGCTACAGTTTGACTAAACAATTCATACTCGTGAAAAGCTATACCAATTGTAAAATAGAAAATGGCAATGGCTCCAGCCACCAAAACCGAACTAAATGCGGCATAATTGGTACGCAATTTATGTGCAATTCCCATAACAAGCGCACCGCAAAGCACGCCAATACCCACACGAGCAGGTTCGTTTATCCAATCTTTATCAATAGCAAATTTTACAAAATAGCTGATTCCCAAAACTAGAATCAAGATACCAATTTTGCTAATCAGGTTTTCGCCAATAAATTTTTCTAAATCAGGATTATTGTCTTTAAAATTTTCTACAAATGATTTTTGAGGTTCAACGGCTACATAAGGTTTTTTATCTGCAACTGTTGCATAAGGTTTTTTAGGTTCAGGTTTGGCGTCAGAATATGAATCCATCGTAAAAACAATTTTCTCTTCTGTTTTCTCCTCAACAACTGTTTTAATTACTGGAGGTTTCACTTCTTCGGCTATAGGAATTGGTTTTGCAACTTGTGGAGTAGCAGCAACAGGTGCTTTTTCTATAGGTTTTTCTACTGGTTTTTTTACATCATCAGTAAAATTTCCAACTTTTAAAGAATCCATTTTTTTATTCAAATCATCAAAACGATCTTGAAGATAATCAAATCTCGAATTAAAATTGCTTTTAATAACAAACAAAAACCCTACTAAAACAAGGAGTAAAAAAATTTCCATATCAACAATTTACTATTAGTAAATGTAAATATAATAATGTTTTTGGATTTTCAAGAAATAAGTGGTTGTTGTGGGTAGTTTGTATATGGTTTAATCATAAACAAAAAAAGCCAAACATTTCTGTTCAGCTTTTGGTCGGGGTGGCAGGATTCGAACCTGCGGCCTCCTGCTCCCAAAGCAGGCGCGATAACCGAGCTACGCTACACCCCGTAAATGGAGTGCAAATATAAGTTTATATTTTTGTTAAAAAAAGGAATTTTAAAAATAAATAAAATTTATAAGAACATAGTTATTTTGGATTTACTTCCATGCAAAAATTTTACAATAAAGGTTTATCTTTGCATTCTCAAAAACAATATATAATGTCTGATACAATCGAAAAAATAAAATGCCTAATAATAGGTTCAGGTCCCGCAGGATATACAGCAGCAATTTATGCAGCTAGAGCCAATATGTTTCCAGTTTTATACCAAGGAACACAGCCTGGTGGACAACTAACCACCACCAATGAAGTAGAAAATTGGCCTGGAAATCCCGAGGGAATTACTGGTCCAGAAATGATGGTTGGGATTGAACAACAAGCCAAACGTTTTGGTACAGACGTAAGAGATGGTTGGGCAACCAAAGTCGATTTTTCTGGAGATGTGCATAAAGTTTGGATTAATGATACCAAAGAATTGCATTGTGAAACAGTAATTATTTCAACTGGTGCTACTGCAAAGTATCTTGGCTTAGAATCTGAACAACACTATTTGAAAATGGGTGGTGGCGTTTCTGCTTGTGCAATTTGCGATGGGTTCTTT
>NZ_JANLVD010000049.1:0-32368 GCF_031363805.1 Flavobacterium sp.
TAAAAAATTACAGCCAAATTCGTTCCTCTTTGCATCGAACCAAAATATATCTTTTTAGATTTGAAATGGTTTCTTGATAATTTGGCGGATCATAGCCAAAGCGTTCGTGCTCGTTTTGTTCTTTTTCGATGGCATTGCAACCTTTTATAACCTCTCGAATCATGTCCAGCATAGCCAATTCTTTGTTTTTATCTTTTTCAAATTTAAATTCTACAATTTCGTCTTGCAATTGCTCACAATAATCTAGCAATTGCTCCACCTCTGGCTCATCAAGTAAGTCATACTTGTTTTTGAATATTTCACGAAGGTTTTTCATAATTAATATCAATTTCAAAAATCAATTTCAATTTCAAAAATCTGAAATCGTTAATCAGCAATCCGAAATCTTAAAACTACACATCATCATAATCCACAAAAATCTGGCTCGATGTTGGATGTGCTTGACAAGTCAAAACCAATCCTTCTGCAATTTCACCATCGGTTAAAATAGAATTTTTTCTCATTTGAGCAGAACCTTTGGTTACCCGAGCTAAACAACTGCTACAAATGCCTCCTTGACAAGAATAAGGTGCGTCAATGCCTTGTTTTAAAGCTGCTTCCAAAATACTTTGCTTGGCAGACATTTCAAAAGTAACTTCATCTCCATCTACCAAAACGGTAATAGTAGTATGCTCATTTTTACTAGTATCAATAGCATTTTCTTTGGTAGAAGTCGAAAATAATTCAAATTTTATGGCAGATTCAGGGAAGTTTTTTTCCTTCAAAACATCGCTAACCAAATTTATCATTTCCTCAGGACCGCACAAATAGAATTTGTCAAATTCTTTTTCTGCATGTTTGTTATTCATCACAAAATTCACTGTCGACTTGTCAATTCGTCCAAAAAGATCACCATCCAATTTTTCTTGACTGTAAATGTTATGAACAAAAAAACGACCCACATATTTCATTTGTAACTCATTAAGTTGGTCATGAAATATAGTGTCTTTTAGAGATTTATTGCCATAAACCAAAACAATACTACTTTGTGGTTCCTGTCTTAAAATAGATTGAATAATAGACATAACTGGCGTAATTCCACTTCCAGCAGCAAAAGCCAAATAATTTTTTTGACGATCCGCTTTGGGCTCAAAAGTAAATTTACCTTCTGGAGTTCCTACTTCTATTGTATTTCCAACAGCCAATTTTTCGTTGGCAAACTTTGAAAAAAGTCCGTTTTTTACAGATTTTATTGCAATTCTTAGTTCGCCACTATCTGGTGAAGAGCAAATAGAATAGGCACGACGAATTTCTTGTCCGTCCAGCGTTAATTTCAAATTAACATATTGACCCGCAATAAATTTATAAAAATCTTGAAATTCTAACGGGACATTAAATAAAACTGAAATTGCATCACTCGTTTCACTTTTTATTTCTTTAATATTTAATTTATAAAATGTAGACATAGTTTTAATTTTATACAAAATTAACAAACGGTATTGATATATTTTTATAACACTTAAAAAATTAAAAAATAAATTCTATTTCAAATATCAAAAAGAAATGTATTTTTACCAGTCGTTATAATAATCAGGGCTTTATTAAGTTATAAATAAAAAGATTTACATTGAAAAAAAATAGTTTAAAATATATCTTTTGTATTATTTTCTCCATCATAATTCTTGCGTGTTCTACAAAGAAAAATTCGTTGGTTGGCAGAAATTGGCATGCATTAAATTCTCAATACAACACTTTGTACAATGGTGATGTAGCATTGCAATTAGGAATTAATGAGTTGAAAACTGGTTATAAAGATAATTTCTGGGAAATTTTGCCAGTAGAAAGAATGCAATTGCTGGAAGAAACCATGTTGCCAGGCGAAAAAACCAAAAATGCAAATTTTGACCGTGCAGAAACCAAAGCCACCAAAGCTATTCAAAAACATTCCATGAATATTGAAGGCAACGAGAAAAATATGCAAATGGATGAAGCGCATTTAATGCTAGGAAAATCAAGATATTATGACCAAAGATTTATTCCAGCGCTTGAAGCTTTCAATTATATTCTGTATAAATATTCAAATTCTGATAAAATATATGAAGCAAAAATTTGGCGTGAAAAAACCAATATTCGACTTGAAAATGATGCTTTAGCGGTAAAGAATTTAAAAAAATTAATTAAAAATTATAAATTAAAATCACAGGTTAAAGCCGATGCAAATGCAATTTTATCACAAGCTTACATCAATTTAGAACAAAAGGATAGCGCCATTGCGCCGCTAAAAAAGGCAATCTCTTCAACCAAATTGAATGAGGAAAAAGCACGGTATCACTTTATATTGGGTCAACTTTATGAATCGTTAAAATTTAATGATAGTGCACATGCAGAGTTTCAAAAGGTAATTGAAATGAAACGCAAATCGCCAAAATTATATGTCATTCAATCGCATGCACAACAGTCATTATTGATTGATCAAACGCAAGATACTATTGCTTTTTTAGAAAAATATGCCAAACTATTGAAAGATAGGGAAAACAGACCACATTTGGATGTTTTAAATTTTCAAATAGCTACTTTTTATGATAAATTGAATAAAAAAGAACAAGCTATCAATTTTTATAATAAATCACTAAAAGCAAGATCGGAAGATTTTTATTTGCAAGCAACAACATATAAAAATTTGGCAACGATATATTTCGACAGAGCAAAATATTTTAAAGCTGGTCAATATTACGATAGCACGCTGACCAAATTGATAAAAAAGAATAGAGAATATTTTAGTATTGTAAAAAAACGAGAAAACCTTGTTGATGTAATAAAATATGAAGGAATTGTTCAAAATAATGACAGTATTTTGAACTTAGTTTCATTGTCAGAATCCGATAAAAAAATCTTTTTTGAAAAACATATTGCCAAACTAAAAGCAAAAGAAGAAGCAAAAAAAGCACTTGAAGCAAAACAAAAAGAAATGGCTGAAAATGCCAATACATCTTTAGGAATTCAAGATATGCAAACATTTCCAAAAAAAGCTTTGTTGGATAATGATGAAACAGCAGCAAGACCTTCGCCTCCAACTTTACCAAAAAACAATGTTTCTGCCAACAGTAGTTCGTTTTATTTTTATGTTCCAACTTCGGTAGCTTATGGAAAACTAGAATTTAAAAAACGTTGGGGGAAACGAAGCTTGAAAGAAAAATGGCGTTGGTCGGGTGATACCAATGAAAATAAAAATACCGACAATTCAATTGTAGAAAATAAAACAGATGTTGTTTCAACTGCAGAGTTAGAAATTTACAATCCAGATTTTTACATCAAACAATTGCCTACTTCCCAAATAGTTATTGACAGTTTAGGCAAAGAAAGAAATTTTGCCAACTTTCAATTGGGTGTAATTTATAAAGAAAAGTTTCAGGAATTAAAATTATCTGCTTCAAAATTTGAATTGGTATTAAAAAGCAATCCCGAAGAAAGATTAATTTTGCCAAGCATGTACAATTTGTTCAAAATTTATGAAACTACCGATGTTGTAAAAGCTGAAAAAATCAAAAATGATATTATTTTAAATTATCCACAAACCAGATATGCACAAATTTTAAGCGGCAAAATTACTGAAGAAGTTGCTTCAACCGAATCTCCATCAGAAATATACAAAACATTGTATAAAAAATTTCAGAATCAAGAATATGTTTTAGTTTTAGAAACTATCGATAAAAGTTTAAGCCAATTTACTGGAGATGATTTAATTCCAAAATTTGAACTCTTAAAAGCAAGTACTCTTGGAAAAATTAAAGGTATCGAGGAATATAAAAAAGCCATTAATTATGTTGCCCTAACCTATCCGAATACGAAAGAAGGAAAGCAAGCGGAAGATATTCTTAAATTAAACGTGCCTACTTTAGAAAAAATGGCTTTAAAACAGCAAGATACTTTATCAAAAAATTGGAAAATTTTATATAAAGTCGGCAAACGTGATGCTATTGAAACCAAAACACTAACAGAAAAAATCAATAAATATATTTTAGAAAAAGGGTACGATAAATATTCTGTTTCTTATGATTTTTATACTGAAACAGAAAATTTTGTAGTGGTTCATGGCATAGCATCGAGAGAATATGCAAACTTTTTTATTGAATTGCTTCGCGACACCAAAGGCTACAAAATTGGGTTGCCTTCAGAAATAATTTCCAGCGATAACTATGCGGTTATTCAAGTTAAAAAAAATTATCCAGAATATCTAGGATTAAAAATGTAAACCATGTTTGAAAAAAGCACAAAATCGTATACAGATTTGTTGGGCAAAACCAATAGAATTGTAGAACACACCACCATAAAAGGCGATATAGATTCGATTGCCGATTTTAGGCTCGACGGACATTTGATAGGAAATTTTACTTCAAAAGGCAAATTGGTTATTGGTCCAGCTGGAAGTGTAACTGGCGATATAAATTGCCAAAATGTAGATGTTGAAGGTCGAGTTGATGGAAAAGTTTTCGTTGAAGAAATTTTAAGCGTTAAAGCCAAAGCTACTATTCACGGGGAAGTTTCCTGTGGAAAATTGGCAGTAGAACCTGGAGCAGAATTTAGCGCATCTTGTGTTATGAAAACGGCTGGCAAACAAGCTTTATTAGAAAATGGAAAATAACCAACCAAAAAAAAACTACAATAAATGGTTGGCGCTAATAAATATTCCAATCCAAATGGGTGTCATAATTTTTGTTTTTAATAAAATAGGCGTTTGGCTCGACTCGAATTATACAAATGAAAAAGTGTACTATTATAAAATATTTACGATTCTTGGCGTTTTCATTTCTTTATATAATGTATACAGGCAAGTAAATCAAATAAACAAAAACGCATAAATGTATAAGTTCTATAAGAAGCCATTTGGCATTTTATTGTTGATTTTATTGACCCTTTACACCATACATAAATCCATACTTACATTCACACTATTAAAGTTTGAAGCAGCAATATTTGAATTTTCATTAGAAAAACTGTATTTGTTATTTTCTATAATGACGATTATAATTATTTTAATACTTATTAAAGTAAAACAAAAGAGTTTAGACAATGTAGGAATGACATTTTTATTAATTACCTCTATAAAAATGATAATTTATTATGTAATTGGCAGATCAATAATAAATCAAGTCAATTCAGAAAATCAATTAGAAAAATGGAATTATTTTGCAATGTTTATAATTTTTTTATTGATTGAAACTGTATTCACCATTTATCTTTTAAATGCAGAAAACGATAAAAAAATGAAATAAAATTATCAATAAATTTTTTTTCGTAATCAACTTGAAATATTAATAAAAATTATACCTTTGCACCAAATTTACAAACAAGAAATATAGTTTATATATATGGTAATTTCAACTCGACCACATAGATTTATAATTGCAGCAATTTTTGCTTGTTTTCCATTATTTAGTTTTGCAAATCTAGTTTCAGATTCAACTCGTGTTCACACTGAAGCTACACATGAAGCAAAAGATTCTATAAAAAGATTGGCACACACCACTGAAACTACTAATGCAGAAGCTGGATATGAAGCTGAAAACTTGAATTTATCAGAAGAACAAAAAGGAGAATTTGAAAGAGCTGAATTTATTCAACATCACCTACAAGATTCACATGATTTTCATTTATTTTCTTATGGAAAAGAATCAGGTCACGAAAAACATATTGGTTTTTCATTGCCAGTAATTCTTTGGGATAATGGTATTCAAGTATTTTCTTCTTCAAAATTTCATCATGGTGAACGTATTGCGGAAAATAATGGAAACTATTACAAAATTAGTCACCATGATGGAATGATTTATAAAACAGATGCCAATGTATCTGAAATACACATTAAACCTATAGATTTTTCTATTACCAAAAATATCTTTATGATTTTATTGGCAGCCGTTTTAATGTTTTTATTATTTGTTGGCTTGGCAAAATCTTATAAAAAAGGCAATGGAGTTCCAACAGGAATAGGAAGATTTTTCGAACCTATTATTTTGTATATTAGAGATGATATCGCAATTCCTAATATTGGAGAAAAACATTATAAAAAATATATGAGTCATTTGTTAACTGTGTTTTTCTTTATATGGTTTTTAAATATATTTGGCTTAACTCCACTAGGTGTAAATGTTACAAACAATATAGCTATTACTGCAGCGTTAGCAGTTTTAACATTTTTAATTACAATTTTCACAGCAAAAAAAGATTACTGGAAACATATTTTTTGGATGCCAGGTGTTCCTCCTTTAATGAAATTGGTTTTAGCTCCTATTGAAGTATTAGGAGCATTAATTAAACCATTTTCATTAACAGTGCGTTTATATGCAAATATGTTAGCAGGCCACGTAGTATTGATGAGTATCATTGCAATGATGTATACTTTTAATAATATGATTGGAAGTGGTTTATCTTTTGTGTTGGCATTTGCTTTATCGATTTTAGAAATTCTGGTTGCTGCCTTGCAAGCATATATTTTCACAATGTTAACGGCTTTATATTTTGGTTCTGCTGTCGAAGAACATCATCATGAGGAAGCACATCATTAAAATACAGCTTTGGGTTTATGCCTATTGCCTTTAAAAGAATGTTCAATTTTTAAATATATTATTATGACTATTCCAAATTTAGTAGGAGCAGGTTTAATCGTTATCGGTGCTGGTTTAGGTATCGGTCGTATTGGTGGTTCAGCAATGGATGCTATTGCTCGTCAACCAGAAGCTTCTGGAAAAATTCAAACAGCTATGCTTATTGCTGCAGCGCTTATTGAAGGTATTGGTTTTGCTGCGTTCTTCGTAGGAAAATAATGATTTTACGATTGTTGCAACGGTTGGTTGCAACAATCGTTTAAAAAAATTCAAACATAAACGAATAAATTTAGATAAATAATGGAACAATTATTAGGACAATTTTCTTTAGGATTATTCATTTTACAAACTATTCTTTTCATAGGTTTAGTTTTGCTTTTGAAAAAATTTGCTTGGAAACCCATTCTTGATGCAGTAAATGATAGAGAAGAAGGAATTAAAAATGCTTTACTTTCTGCAGAAAATGCCAGAAAAGAAATGCAAAATCTCCAAGCAGACAACCAACGTATTTTGCAAGAAGCACGTTTGGAACGCGATACCATGTTAAAAGAAGCACGCGAAATCAAAGAAAAAATGATTGCTGATTCAAAAACTGAAGCGCAAGCACAGGGTTTAAAAATGATTGAGCAAGCAAAAGCAGCTATTGAAGGTGAAAAAAATGCAGCTATGGCCGAATTGAAAGCACAAGTTTCAAACTTGTCAATTTCTATTGCTGAAAAATTATTGAAAGATGAACTATCTAACAAAGAAACTCAAACCAAATTGGTAGAGAAAATGTTAGGTGATGTTAAACTAAATTAATATGTCAAGTACAAGAACAGCAATTCGTTATGCAAAAGCTATTCTGGATATCGCTTCATCTAAAAGTGTAGCTCCGATAGTAAGCAATGATATGTTTTTGGTGGCTTCCACAATTAAAAACAATTCGGAATTAAGTGTTTTTATTCAAAATCCTACCGTTAAAGTTGAAGTAAAAGAAAGCGCTTTATTGGAAGTTTTTGCCAATACAAATAGTGTAACAAAGAGTTTATTTCATTTGTTGTTTGAAAACAAAAGATTTGAAATTCTTTTAGAAATTGCAATAGAATACAATAAACTATTTGACGAAATGAATGGTGTAGAAATAGCAAAAGTAACCACAGCCATTCCAATGGATGCCGATTTGGAAGCCAAAGTAAAAGCTAAAATCGCAACTTTTTCAGATAAAAAAGTAACAATTGAAAACATAGTAGATGCTTCCATAATTGGAGGATTTATTTTAAGAATAGGCGACAAGCAATACAATGCTTCCGTTGCCAACAGATTACAAGTTTTAAAAAGAGAATTAAGTAACTAGTTATTTATAAATAATTATGGCGGAAATTAAACCTGCTGAAATTTCAGCGATATTAAAAAAGCAAGTAGAAGGTTTTGAATCTGGTGCTACTTTAGAAGAAGTTGGATCGGTTCTTCAAGTTGGAGATGGAATTGCTCGTGTTTACGGGCTTTCAAATGTTCAATACGGTGAACTTGTAGAGTTTGAAAATGGTTTGGAGGGAATTGTTTTGAATCTTGAAGAAGATAATGTTGGTGTGGTTCTTTTAGGGCCGTCAACAGGAATTAAGGAAGGTTCAACGGCAAAAAGAACACAACGTATTGCTTCGCTAAAAGCTGGTGAGCAAATGGTTGGTCGTGTAGTCAACACACTTGGTTTTCCTATTGATGGAAAAGGACCAATTGGAGGTGATTTATACGAAATGCCTTTGGAAAGAAAAGCGCCTGGCGTTATCTTCCGTCAACCAGTTACAGAACCATTGCAAACAGGAGTAAAAGCTATCGATGCTATGATTCCAGTAGGTCGTGGACAACGTGAACTAGTTATTGGTGACCGTCAAACAGGTAAATCATCTGTTTGTTTGGATACTATTTTAAATCAAAAAGAATTTTACGATGCTGGAAAACCAGTATTTTGTATATATGTTGCCATTGGTCAAAAAGCTTCAACCGTAGCAGGAATTGCAAAAATGTTGGAAGAAAAAGGTGCTATGGCTTATACTATTATAGTAGCAGCCAACGCTTCAGATCCAGCGCCAATGCAAGTTTACGCTCCTTTCGCAGGTGCTGCTATTGGAGAATATTTTAGAGATTCAGGTCGTCCAGCATTGATTGTTTATGATGATTTGTCTAAACAAGCTGTGGCTTACCGTGAAGTTTCGCTTTTATTAAGAAGGCCACCAGGACGAGAAGCTTATCCAGGAGACGTTTTTTACTTACACTCTCGTTTGTTAGAAAGAGCTTGTAAAGTAATTGCTGATGATGATATTGCTAAAAACATGAACGATTTGCCAGATACTTTAAAATCTATTGTAAAAGGTGGTGGTTCATTGACAGCTTTGCCAATTATTGAAACACAAGCTGGAGACGTTTCTGCTTATATTCCAACGAATGTAATTTCGATTACAGATGGTCAGATCTTCCTTGACGGAGATTTGTTTAACTCTGGTGTTCGTCCAGCTATTAACGTAGGTATTTCGGTATCTCGTGTTGGAGGAAATGCTCAGATTAAATCAATGAAAAAAGTAGCTGGAACATTAAAATTAGATCAAGCACAATACCGTGAATTGGAAGCGTTTGCAAAGTTTGGTTCAGATTTGGATGCCGTAACTTTAAATGTAATTGAAAAAGGAAAACGTAACGTTGAAATCTTGAAACAAGGTTTGAACGATCCTTATACCGTTGAAGATCAGGTAGCAATTATCTACGCCGGTTCAAAAAACTTATTGAGAAATGTTCCTGTAAATAAAGTGAAAGAATTCGAAAAAGATTTTATTGAATACTTAAACAACAAACACAGAGATACGCTAGATGCTTTGAAAGCTGGAAAGTTAGATGATAATATTACAGATATTATTGAAAAAACAGCAAAAGAATTATCAGCGAAATATAACTAAAATAGTTGTTGGTTGTTGGTTAATGGTTTTTGGAAATATCTAAAACCATCAACCAACAACTAACAACTAACAACTATAAAAAATGGCAAATTTAAAGGAAATCCGTAATAGAATTACTTCCGTTTCATCTACGATGCAAATCACGTCGGCAATGAAAATGGTTTCTGCTGCAAAGCTAAAAAAGGCACAAGATGCCATTACAGCCATGCGACCTTATGCCGAAAAATTAACGGAACTATTACAAAATCTTTCTTCAACATTAGAAGGAGAAATAGGTGGTGATTTCACTACACAACGTGAAATTAAAAAAGTATTACTAGTAGCAATTACCTCAAACAGAGGTTTGTGTGGCGCTTTTAATTCAAACATCATCAAAGAAATTAAAAACCGTTCTGATTTTTATGCAGGAAAGCAAGTAGATGTTTTTGCAATTGGTAAAAAAGGAAATGACGCACTAACAAAAACATTTCCAATAGTTGACAATCAAAGTTCTGTTTTTGAGAATTTGACATTTGATAATGTATCGCAAATTGCGCAAACTCTAACTGATAAATTTGTTTCTGGCGAGTATGATAAAATCGAATTGGTTTACAATCAATTTAAAAATGCAGCAACTCAAATTGTTCAAACTGAGCAATTCTTACCATTGGCACCCATTAAATCAGATTTACCAGTGGCAACTGGCGATTATATTTTTGAACCATCCAAAGAAGAAATTGTATTAACATTGATTCCAAAATCATTGAAAACACAGTTGTACAAAGGCATCAGAGATTCATTTGCATCGGAACATGGAGCGCGTATGACTGCTATGCACAAAGCAACAGACAACGCAACAGAATTGAGAAACCAACTGAAATTAACTTACAATAAAGCGCGTCAAGCAGCAATTACCAATGAAATTTTGGAAATTGTTGGTGGCGCAGAAGCTTTAAAAGGATAATTGTTTTTATTCAAAATAAATTTAAGAGCTGGCTTTCGCTGGCTCTTTTTTGTTATTTTTATAAAGGAATTTAATCATTAAAAAATGCAAACCAAAGAACTCACTACAATACACGAAATGCTTGCTCAATTTGATATAATTTTACATTTATATCCAAACTTTACGCAAGAAAAATACGAAAATTATCTCAAAGAAATGATTCCGCACAACTACAAACAAGTTGTTATTTTTGAAAACAATATTTGTGTAGCTTTAACTGGTTTTTGGACAGGAACAAAATTATGGTCAGGAAAATATATTGAAATTGATAATTTTATCGTGCATCCAGAACACCGTATGAAAGGTTTGGGCAAAATTATGACCGACTATATTGACGGCAAAGCCGAAGAATTAGGCTGTACAATGATAGTTCTAGACGCCTTCACAGGAAATTTCAAGGCACATCGATTTTATTATAATCAGGGTTATTCACCAAAAGGTTTTCATTTTATAAAAATGATCGATGAAAATGGTTTGTCTTAATCGTAAATTTATTCGGAAAATTAACTATTTTTAAGTTTTTTAAAATAAATCAGTAACTTTTTATACATTAGTACGTATAATTGAAGTAAACAAACTAAAAACAAACCAATGCCCAAAGAAATTTTTAATTGGAAAAGTATTTTTGTAAACGATGAAAATTCTAGCGTTCCTTCAGATGAAGCCAAAATACAGACTTCTTTTATTCCCAATGACAACAAATTTCCAGAAACAAATATTGTTACTAATTCTGTGTCAAATGGAAATAATAACAATCCATTTTTAAACGAAATTCTTGAAGTTTACAACAAAGGCTTCGAAGGATTAAATAGCGAAGGATTCGATTTTTTTGAAATGTATAAATCTGTAATGGCTGTAGGACCAACCAATCCGCAAAGTTACCAAATGGCTTTTACAATGGGTAAAACCATTAAAAGTGATTTGTCGAAAGAATTTTTATTAGAAAAATCAAAGTTTTACATTTCTGAAATAGAAAAAGTATACGCCAAATATGATGCTACTGGAAATTCTAAAAACAAAGATTTGAGTGATACGATTTCCACTCAAAAAAACAATCTTACCAAAAATATTGCCGATTTAGAAGCACAAATTGCTAAATTACAATCAGAATTAGAAGCTAAAAAGGCTGAATTGGCAAGAATTGATTTTGACAATAAAGAAATGTTTACTCAAATCCAACTTAAAATCGAAGCCAATAATATTGCCAAACATAAAATTTTAGAATCAATCAATACTGTAGTCACAGGAATCAATCAATATTTATAATTATGAGTACAAAATACGAACAAGAAAAAACTGCTTTATCTGAACTTCCAATACTAAAACATTTCGACGAATCGAAAGGTGAAATAGCAATCAATAAAGACACACTCAAAAAAGGCGAGAAAACTTTATTTTATGCCTTACTTGCTTCTATTTTGGGCGTTGGTGGCTATTTAACCTGGACCTATATTATTCCGCCATTGATGACAATGCTAGGCGCAGCCATTGCCATATCAGCAACAGGTGTTTTTCTGGTTTTTCTTGTTATGATGTATCCAGTAATTATGAAAGGATTGCGTTTTATGACCAAAAACATTCATAAAGCTTTGATAAACAGCAATCCATTCAACGAATTGGAAGAACAAAAACAAAAAATGATTAAAAACCGTGAAGTTTTTAAAGCTACTAAAGCAAAACTGAAAGGTCTGAAAACTGAAATGGAAATAGAAGGCAATAAATCTGAAAAAGAAGCCAAAACTTTTCAAGATGATATTCTTAGTTTGCAACGCCAATCTGAGAAATTAAAATCAGCAATGGATGAAATGGTCAAACAACAAGGCATAGCTGCAAAAGATACTGATGAGTATGTAACCTTGCAAAGCGAACTAGCTAGAAAATTGAGTGATTCGCAACGTGTTTCAAACCAATACGAGCAAAGTAAAAATTTCACTCAAAAGTATGGCGTTCGTGCCAATGTTTTAGGGAAAATGGATAGAAAACTGACGTTAGCAGGAACAGCAATCGACATTAAAATTGCCGATTTTGACACCACAATTGTAATGTTAAGAAAGGAATACGAATTTGCTAAAAATGCCAAACAAGCAACCGAATCTGCAAAAAGCGCAATGATGTTTACACAATCTTGGGAATTGGATTATGCGTTGGAAGTGGTAACTTCAACCATAGCACAAGATATTGCCAGAACTTCAGAAAATTTATTAGACATTGATACTTTGACTTCTAAATATTCTGTAGATAATGATGAATTGTATTCAAGACTAGATTCTTTGGCCGACAAAATAAAAACAGGAGATAGCACTATTCCAGATTCCACAAAATATTCAAGTCCAAATTATAAAATGACCAAAGACGATAAATTGAATGCTGGTGGTTTTGGAGATATTTTTTAATAATAAAATGAAAAAGACAAGAATCTCGATTATAGTAGTATTATTGCTTTTAATAAAAACAACTTTTATTTTTAGTCAAAATAAAAACATACCAATGGATTTTAAATATTTCGAAAATTATAATAATCTATCATCTTTTACGAAAGATAAGGTAGAGTGTCAAATTTGTAAATCATTAATAGTTTGTTTTAATTCAACTTTTTATGGTTTAGAAAAAATAAATCATATTTGTCCAAATTGTATTTTTAACAAGAAAATCTACGATAGAGATATATCATTAAATGAGGCTGATATTTCAAGTCTTATTCTTCAGTTAAGAGATATTAATAAAGGTTTAGATGAAAAAGAAATAATTGAAATTGCTAATAAAAAAACAAAAGAATTAGAGAAAGCTACTCCACAATTAATTGCTTGGCAAGGTTTTGAATGGCCTTGTTTGGATGGAGATTATGCAAAGTTCATTGGTTTCGGATCAAAACCATTTTTTAATTCTTTAGCACCTGATGGTAAGGGGAAAAAACTATTCAAAAAATCAATTACCCCTGAATTAATGAACAATTTAGAAGATGATTTTTGGGATAATATTCCTGATAAATTAATAACTACTTTAAACAAAAGTAATGATTATTCTGCTCTTACATATGTTTTTAAGAGCTTATTGTCTGAAAAAATAGTCATTCTAATGGATCAAGATTAACAATAATAAAAACAAAACTAAATATAAAATGGGAAAAATTTTAAGAACAACAAAACTGACTACGTTTTCAGAATTATTAATTGTTGTAGGTGGAATAGGTGCTATACTAGGTGCAATATATTTTATTTCTCCAGGAATTAAAACTGCAGTTTCAAAGCAATTAACTGGAATAGAATTAAATTCTGCCGATGTAAATAATGTGACCAATGCAGAAAAAATTGCACTTCCAACCAAAGATGTTTCCTCTGAAGTAAGCAGCAAACCAAAAGTTAGAATCGCGGGATATGCTTGGAATGCCACTTCAGGAATGATTGTAGCAAACGGAGGTCCAAAAACGACCAAAGGTTCTTTAATGGAGAAAAATGGTGTCAATCTTGAAATCATTCGCCAGGACTGGTTGAAAGAATTGACCGTAATGCAAATGAAATTTATTGAAGAATTTGATAAAGGCGAAGCATTTCCAACATCCGACAAAAGTGCTTTTGGAATCATGATTATGGGCGACGGCGCACCATTTTACATCAGTTCAACGCAAAAATCATTAGACGAAAAATATGGTAAAGACAAATACCATGTACAAGTAATGGGCGTTATCGGAATGAGTTATGGCGAAGACAAATTAATCGGGCCACCAAGCTGGAAATCTGATCCAAAATCGATGAAAGGCGCATTAATTTCTGCGGTTTTAGGCGATGGCGACTGGGTTACTACCGTAAATTATTGCTTCGCAAATGGACTAAAAGTAAATCCAGATCCAGCAACTTATGATAAAGATGCGGTAAATATTTATCCTTCAGAAAATGACGATTATATAAAATCGGCAGAAGAATTAATCAAATCTCAAACCACAGGTTGGACAGTTTCTTTAAAAGAAGTAAGCAATGGAAAACTAACTGGAAAATCAGTAAACAGAAAAATCGACGGTTGTGCGACTTGGACTCCTGGCGACAAAACAGTTTTCGACAAATTATCCGGTTTCGTAGATATTGTTTCTACCAGAGAGTTCAACAATCAAATGCCAGCAGTTTTAATTGGAGTAAAAGAATGGGCTACAAAAAACCCAGAAATTGTATCCAATATTTTAAAATCAGCATTAACGGCTTCGAACCAAATGAAAAACTATGACGATTGGATGGTTCGTGCTTCAGAAGCTGTAGCAACAACATACCAAATTGAAAATGCTGACTATTGGTACAAAATGTTCAAAGGACAACAAGGCACAAAAGCAGGTTTGACGTACAATATGGGCGGATCAAAAGTATTTAATTATGCTGATGGTATGCAATATTTTGGAATGTCTGATGGTGTGAATCGTTATAAATCGGTTTACAATCAAGTATCTGGTTATTTGACAGAATTGAATCCATTCGGATTTAATGAAAATGTAGGCAAAGTGGTAGCTTATGAAGATGCCGTAAATCTATATTTCCTAAAAAACATCAATGATATTGAATCAACTACTGCAGACAAAGCAGATTATTCAAAACAATCTACCGAAGTTATGGCTTCGGGCGAATGGAAAATTAATTTCGGTTCAGGAAGCTCAGCCATTCAAAATAATTCGAATAAAGATTTAGAGAAAATATATAATTTACTAATTCAGGCCGAAAATTCTAAACTAACTATTGTAGGACATACTGATAATGTTGGAAAAGCCGATTCAAATGTAGCTTTATCAAAAGGACGCGCACAAGCCGTTGTTGATTATTTAAAAAACAAAGGAATCCCTGAAAATCGTTTCCAAATGATTGATGGAAAAGGTGCCAATGAGCCTGTTGCAGACAACAGTTCTGAATCTGGAAAAGCACAAAACAGACGCGTTGTGGTAACGTTCTTGAAATAATTAAAGCGCAAAAGTTGCAAAGGTTCAAAGTTACAAAGTCAAAAGCTTATGTTTTGAACTCTTCGTGTAAGGCTTTGTAACTTTGTGGCTTTGCAACTTTAAACCCTTTTTTAAATGAAAAAACTTTTCACTCCTTTCGAAAGTATTTCAAAATCCAAAAAAACCATCATTTTGGTGGTATGGATTGTGTTACTAATTGCACTTTGGTTTATTACAACCTCTGGTCAAAAGCACCTTTTTCCTTCACCATCTCAAGTTTTTCAGAGTTTTTCTGAACTATTTCAAGAAGGATTGGTGGTGCATGTGTTTAGTTCGCTGGCGCTGTGCTTCATTTCAATTTCAATTGCGGTGGTAGCTTCTATGCTTTTTGCTTATTCTTGGCCAATTCCTGTTTTCAAACCGATAGCAGAGTTTATTACAAAATTTAGATTTTTACCTTTGGCGGGATTAACATTGTACATCACCTACGTGGTTCACGATGCAAGAAATATGCAAATTTGGATTTTGGTGATTTTCTTAACCACATTTTTAACCACATCGTTAATTTCTGTAATTGCATCGATTCCACAAGAAGAATTTGACCACGCCAAAACCTTAAAATGCTCCCGTTTTGAAGTGCTTTGGCAAGTTATTATTTTAGGAAGAATAGATTACGTTATAGATGTAATTCGTCAGAATCTTGCCATCACTTGGATGATGTTGGTTACGGTAGAATCTACACTTGCCGCGGCTGGAGGATTGGGGTTTTTGATAAAAAACTCCGAAAAGTTTTCTAACCATTCTAGAATAATTGCTTTACAGATTATTATTTTATTAATAGGTTTGGCATTAGATTTTAGCATCAATTTCTTGAGAAAAGCAATTTTTAGATATTCAAAAATATAATTATGGAACACAGTTATAAAGAAGCACTTTTGTATGTCGAAAATTTAAGCGTAGCTTATGATGACAAAATAATTATAAAAGATATTACTCTTATTGAAAAAGACGTGGTTAGAGCTGGAGTTGAAAATACTGGGCAAACCATAGCCATAGTAGGAAGATCGGGTCGCGGAAAATCTACGTTTTTCAAGGCTTTAACAGGATTGGTTGAGCCGCATACTGGCAAAATTTTAATCAAAGATTTTTTAAGTCAAGAAGCCAATGCAGCCAAACCCGTTAAGGAAGGTGATATTGGTTTTGTCGATCAGAAATACACGCTTTTCAGGCACAAAACTGTGACACAATCTTTGCAATTTGCTTTGAGAAAAACAGATTTGTCACAAACCGAAAAAGACAAAAAAATAAAAGATTACGTTCATAAATGGGGACTTGAAACTTGTGTGGATAAATATCCAAATGAACTTTCTGGCGGTCAAAGACAACGAACAGCCATTATAGAACAGTTGTTTTCATCTGATCAATTCATTATTATGGATGAACCATTCTCTGGTCTGGATGTTGGGAATATTGAAGAAGTTAAAAAAGCATTCGATTTGCTTAACGAAACATCCGAATACAACACGCTTTTGTTTTCTACTCATGATATTAAATTAGCTATAGAATTATCCCAATCTATTTATGTAATAGGTTTTCCAACCTTAAATGGAGACAAAAAAGACTATGGAACCGTGGTTGCCAAGTATGATTTGCGCGATATGGGATTGGCTTGGAAGGAATATGGTGAAGACCATAGAAAATTATATAAAGAGATTGTGCATCAAATGATGATATCGTAATTTATTCCTAACAGGTTTTCAGAACCTGTTAGGTTTAATTCTAAAAAATTTAATTTGAAAAAACGGAACCCAATATCAATCCTAGAAGAATCATTCCTTTCCATCAAAGAATATATTGAAGGCGAAATCAATGTGGACAAAACTTTTTTCAATCAAACATTTGTTCAAGAACTAAAAAAAGAAACTACCTCTTTATTAGTCATTTGCGAAGAACTAAACAAAGATGCCGTTTTTATTCAAAAGATAAATGCCAAAGTAAATCCAAATAATGCCAATAGTTTTCTATTTAAAACACAACAATTTTTCCTGTCGGATATTATTTCCATTTATGAAAAAAAAGCGAATTTAGAAACAGAAAAATCACTTTTTGCCTTTGCTTACTATTATGATGCTTTGCGAAACAGCCATTTTGCTGACGAAAAAGCAATCAATACATTAAACAAATTAGTTTCAACTTCAGAATTTCGAGAGAATTTGAAAAAAATTCGAAATCAGAATCAAATAATTCCACAAAATAGTATTCAAACCAATTTTTTAATTTCGGTTTTATCAGAAATTAAACATCCAAAATTAGAAGAAATAACTGTTCATTTTCAAAAATTTATACAATTTTCATACAATTTAGAAGTAGAAAAAACACCAGAATTAAAAGAAATACTTTCGCCATCAACCACAACCCAAAATGCAAATAGTCAAGTGAGTTTTCCGCCAACAGATGATACTTTAGAAAAAGTACTTGAAGAACTCAACGAATTGGTCGGATTGGAAAATGTAAAAAAAGACATCAACGAACTAGTCAATTTACTTGAAATTCAGAAAAAACGTTCAGTTGAAGGATTAAAAAATATAGAAATTGCATTGCATACTGTTTTTCTTGGACCACCAGGAACAGGAAAAACATCAGTAGCCAGATTATTGAGTAGAATATTCAAACATTTAGGATTTTTGTCTATTGGTCAAATGTATGAAACCGATCGCGAAGGAATGGTTGCTGGTTTTGTAGGTCAAACCGCAAGCAAAGTCGACAAAGCGGTTCAAGAAAGCAAAGGTGGCGTTTTATTTATTGACGAAGCCTACGCTTTAACGGCTAATAGTTTTGGAAATGATTATGGTTCTGAAGCTGTAAATACAATGCTCAAACGAATGGAAGACCACCGCGATGATTTGGCAGTTGTAGTCGCTGGATATACCGAACCTATGAAAACTTTTATAGAATCCAACCCTGGATTGCGATCCAGATTTAACCGTTACTTTCAGTTTGAACATTTTAAGCCCACAGAGTTGTTTACAATTTTTGAAAGTTTCTGCAAAAAATCTGATTTTATTTTGACTGAAGACGCAATAGAAAAACTTAAAGACACGTTTGATTTGTTGTATGCCAAGAAAGATGATGGTTTTGGAAATGCTCGTGTCATTCGGAATTTATTCGAAAAATGCGTTCAAAACCAAGCCAACAGAATTATAAAACTTGAAAAAATTACACCAGAAATCCTGAAAACTTTTACCGAAGAAGATATTCCAGAACCAAAAGAAACTGAAAAACAAGTTTATTTTGCCGCTCCAAAAGAAGAGTAATAAGTTCGACACGAATTTCACTAATTTACACAAATTAATTCGTGATAATTAGTGAAATTTGTGTTGAATTTTTTAGAGTATGAAAGGGTAAATGCACTAAAGTGCATAGTTTTAAACTAAAAATGAGACCTATAAATCCGCATTCCAAAAATGAAAACAATAATCTTACTATTTTCTATTTTCTTAACCCAAAATTGCAATCAAAAAGCTGGAACAATGGAACTACAAGAAAAACTTCCATCAGCAATCGAAGAGGTTTACTATCAAAAATGGATTGGCGGACAAGAACAAACTGGAAGCGGCATAGATTTTCATATTAAATTTAAATCGGCTTTACCAAAAAATACAGAATTAAAAAAAATTTATTTTCAAAATCAAGAAGCTGTATTTGAAGCAGAAGACACAACCAATTTTATAGCCCGTTTTCATCAAAAACCAAATTCTGACATTATTATGGATTCCGACCCTCAAAAAGAATATGGAAACAAAGCACCCGAAGTAAAAAATAAAAAAACTAATATTCAACCAAACGAAGCTATTTTAGAATTTGTCAAAAATGAAAAAGTAGTCAAAGTAAAAATTCAAAATATTAAAGAAAAAGAACTTCTTGCCTATCCTTCTGCAAGACCAAGAAATTAATTACTTTTGCTTTAAAATTTTATAACCGCAAATTCGCGAATTATTTTAATTTACTAAAGAATAACAAAAATAATTGATATAAAATTCGCAAATTCGCGGTAAACATAAAAAATTGAGTCTATATAAATCGCTTTTCAAACAAACGTTAATTTACGGTTTAGCCACGGTTTTACCAAGAATGATTAGTTTTTTACTTAATCCACTCTACACAAAAGTTTTGCCCAAACAAGAATTTGCAGATGTTTCCATTGTGTTTGCCTATTTGGTTTTTTTCAATGTGGTACTTTCCTACGGAATGGAAACTGCCTTTTTTAGGTTTTATAATCTAGAGCAAAACAAAAAAAATGTCACCTCAACCGCCACCATCTCAATATTTTGGACCTCAATAGCATTTCTTTTTATAACACTTTTGTTTAGAAATACACTTTCAGATTGGTCCAATATAAACGTCCACTACATCACCTACACGATTTGGATATTGGTACTCGACGCACTGGCTACCATTCCTTTTTCAAAGCTTCGAGCAGAAAAAAAACCAATGGCTTACGCCTTAATCAAAATAGGAAACGTAGGAATTAATTTTCTACTCAACCTATTCTTTTTAATTTTATTACCAAAAATCGCATCGAATCCAAATAGTTTTTTCCATACCATCTATTTTGAAAATTTTGAAGTAGGCTACATATTTGTGTCCAATTTGATAGCTAGTCTACTTACATTTTTGGTACTCTCACCCAACTATTTCAAAATGAAATGGCATTTCGATACCAAGCTTTGGAAAAAAATGTTGCAATACGGCTTGCCCATTCTCGTTGCAGGAATAGGATTTGCTATCAATGAACATTTCGACAAAATATTATTAGATTGGTTTCATGTTTCCAAATCAGACATTGGAGCCTATTCCGCTTGTTACAAAATAGGCATGTTTATGGTATTGTTTCGCACAGCGTACACACTAGGGATTGAACCGTTTTTCTTCAGTCAATCCATTCAAGAGAATGCACCGCAAACCTATGCAACCATCACCAAATATTTTGTAATTGCTGGATCATTCATATTGCTATTCGTTATTGTTTTTATTGATATACTAAAAGTATTACTGGTTCCAAATCCTAGCTATTGGAACGCTATGAAAGTAGTGCCACTTATTATTCTTGCCAATTTTTTTCTAGGCATTTATACCAATCTTTCCGTTTGGTACAAAATTATCGACAAAACCAAAATTGGAGCTTACATTTCCATTACAGGAGCAATAATCACATTGGCATTAAATTGGATTTTAATACCAAAATTTAGCTATTATGGTTCAGCCATAGCAACAATCGCTGCCTACGGAAGCATGATGTTAATGTCATATTATCTCGGTCAGAAAAAATACCCAATTCCTTACGAAATAAATAAAATTGGAGCCTATTTAGGAATTTCCATAGCACTTTCGGCGCTCTCATTTTACGTTCCAAAATTCCGAGAAAGTTATATTTTCGGAATATTTGCACTTTCGCTATTTGGATATTATATTTACCGAAATGAAAAACAATTAATTTTAAAAATTTTAAAGAGAAATTAGGAGCTATTCGCGCTGTTCGCTGCAAGCTTTTTTCATTTCATTTGTTTTTTCTAAGTCACAAAAAGAGCTTCCTGAGGTCGCTTTTTTATGCCAAGAAAATTACAATGAAATCTCAAAAGGCTTTCCGCTACCATCACGGCTAAAGCAACATTTTCAACACCATCAGAATTATTTTAAAAAATGGAAATAAAAATCAATAACAAATCAAGTCATCCACTACCAAGCTATGAAACCATAGCTTCGGCAGGAATGGATTTGCGGGCATTTATACAGGAACCAATTACATTGGAAACACTGGAAAGAACCATTATTCCAACTGGACTTTTCATTGAGTTACCAGTAGGATTCGAGGCTCAAATTAGACCAAGAAGTGGTTTGGCATACAAAAACGGAATTACAGTTTTAAATGCGCCAGGTACAATAGATGCCGATTATCGCGGAGAAATTGGCGTAATTTTAGTAAATTTATCCAATGATCCTTTTACAATCCAAAATGGAGAGCGAATAGCACAAATGATAATCGCAAAACACGAACGAGCAGATTGGACAGAAGTAAAAGAACTATCCAACACCAAACGTGGTGAAGGTGGTTTTGGAAGTACTGGAGTTAAATAATTTAAGGATTGAAAGATTAAAAAATTTAAGAATTTAAGAACAAGTATCATTTTGAACATAAAAATTATTATAATCCGTAATCTCAAAATCTTTCAATCTTTCAATCTTTCAATCAAAAATAAATAAAAAATATGAAAATTATAGTTCCAATGGCTGGTCGTGGTTCACGCCTTCGCCCACATACACTTACGATTCCAAAACCATTAATTCCAATTGCAGGAAAACCAATTGTACACAGACTTGTCGAGGATATTGCTGGTGTCATCAATCAAAAAATCGATGAAATAGCTTTTATCATTCACAAAGATTTTGGCAATAAAGTCGAAGAAGATTTAATAGCCATTGCCGAAAAACTCGGATCAAAAGGAACAATTTATTACCAAAATGAAGCTTTAGGAACTGCCCACGCCATTATGTGTGCCAAGAAATCCATGCAAGGACCAATTGTTGTTGCCTATGCAGACACGCTTTTTAGAGCAGATTTTACACTCGACACTTCTGCTGACAGTGTAATTTGGGTAAAACAAGTCGAAGATCCAAGTGCTTTTGGTGTAGTAAAACTAAACGAAAACAATCAAATTGTAGATTTCGTAGAAAAACCAAAGGATTTTGTTTCAGATTTGGCTATTATAGGAATTTATTACTTCAAATCTGGCGAAGCATTGCGTTCTGAACTGCAATATTTACTAGACAACAACGTTGTAAAAGGAGGCGAATACCAGCTTACAGATGGTTTAGAAAACATGAAAATAAAAGGCATGAAATTTGTGCCTGGCAAAGTGGATGAGTGGATGGATTGTGGAAACAAAAATGTAACTGTCGATACCAATTCAAGATTGTTGGGATTTTTACATCAGGATGGAAAAAATTTAGTTTCACATAATGTGAAATTAGAGAATTCAACCATTATTCCGCCGTGTTTTATTGCAGATGATGTCGTTTTAATAAACGCAACCGTAGGTCCAAATGTATCTTTGGGAAAAGGAACACACGTTATAGAAAGTACTATCAAAAATAGTTTGGTACAAACACACGCACACATCAAAAATGCAAAATTGGACAATGCCATGATAGGAAATCATGCGAGTTTCGACGGGAATTTTACTAGCATAAGTATTGGAGATTATTCGGTTTTGGAGTAAATAAAAAGGTTTTATAATATTTTTAATCACATAGATTTCTAGAAAATATTTATTATAAGTCGCTTTGCTCAACAAATGATTTCATAGTACTATGTGTAAAATGAAATTTTCTATAATATTCTTTAAGAATAATTATCTTTCTATTATAAACTATGTGGTTAAAAAAGAATACAATTTATCAAGTATTTAAAAAAATAAATGAAAAAAATAGTTCATATCTTAATTTTTACACTTTTGCTAAGCAATACAGATTGTTTAGTGGCTCAAGTCGAGCCAGAAGATGTGGCATTGGATAAAAATGAATTTGAAGAGTCTTATTATGAATCTCTAATTCAGAAAGGAATTGAAAACTATGACAAAGCAATTATTTCTTTAGAAAAATGTTTAAAAACTCAACCTGACAATGCGGTTATTTATCATGAATTGGGCAAAAATTATTTTTTTAAAAAAGACTATTCAAACGCAGAAGCTTCCTATTTAAAAGCAACGCAATTTGACAATAAAAATAAATGGTATTTAATAGGTTTATACGATGTGTATTATGAAACCAAAAATTACAACCAAGCAGTTTTAATTGCACAAAAAATAATTCCTTTTGATAAAAAATATAGAGACGATTTGGTATCGCTTTACATTTACACGCAACAAAATGACAAAGCTTTGGTTCTAATAAACGAACTTGACCAAGATGTTGGAAATTCTGAAATGAGAGACAGATACAAACTTGAAATTTTATCTCAAAATAAAAAGCAACTTTTTGGCAAAAATGAATTGGAAAAAGCCATTGATAAAACACCTTTAATAGAAGAGAATTATCTTTCCTTAATTTATTTGTATTCGGATAATAATGAAGAGGAAAAAGCGCGTCAAATAGCCGAGAAATTACAAAAAAACATACCAACTTCAGATTGGGCTCATGTGTTTCTATTCAAATACCACATCAATGAAAATAGAGCGGAAAATGCTTCAAAATCACTGGACATTGTTTTAAATAGTAATAAAATAGATAAAAAAATAAAATTCAAAATGTACAATGAGTTTTTAATTTTTGTTTTGAAAAATCCAGCTTACGAAACACAATTGAATAAAGCCACTTCGTATTTTGAAAATGATTCGGAATTTAATGTTTACAAAGAAGTTGGAAAATTTTATTACAAGAAAAACAATTGGGAATTGGCTATTAAAAACCTTGAAAAAGCGAAAGATACAGATTTGGAAACCAACTTGTTTTTACTTGCATCCTACGAAGAAATAAAAGATTTTGAAAAACTTCAAAAAACTGCATCCAACTTAATTGATATTTATCCGAATCAACCTGAATATTATTTCTTTGCTGGAAAAGCTTCCAAAGAACTTAAAAAATATAAGATAGCAATGGATTTTCTAGAATCTGGATTAGAATTTGTGGTTGAAAACGTAAATCTTGAAATAGATTTTTTAATTCAGTTAACCCAAACTGCTACCGCAACAGGAAATAATAAAAAAGCAGCTGAATATTCAGAAAAAGCCAAGAACCTTAAAAAAACAAAGAAATAATGCGTGTAATTTTGCTTTTATTGTCAATAACGCTACTTTTTTCATGCAAATCAAAACAAAAAGTTATTGATTCAAAACCGGATACTTCAATCGTAACAAATGCATCGGTGGAAAACGTAATTAAAAACCATTATGCTGTTAAACGTGATTTCAAAACTGCTTATTTTAAAGCCGATGTTGATTATTCAGATCCAAAACAATCTTTAAATGTATCTGCAGATATTCGGATTAAAAAAGATGAAATCATTTTGGTGAGTGTAAAATTTCTAGGTTTTACAGTCGCAAAAGCTATGATTACACCTACGCAAGTTAGATATTACGAAAAAACCAGCGGCAAATTTTTTGAAGGCGATTATAAAACTTTAAGTAATTGGCTTGGAACCGAATTGAATTTTCAAAAAGTTCAAAATATGCTTTTAGGGCAAACTATCGATAATTTATCAGAAGGAAAATATACTTTGACAATGGATCAGAACATGCCAAAATTGGAAGATAATTTAGAAGGAAAATTTAAAAAATCTTTTGTGTTCGATGTCAATTCATTTTGGTTGAATTCACAAGAAATTACCCAAAAAATACCTTTAAGAACTCTAAAAGTGAATTATTCGAATTATAAAAGCTATCCAGAAAGTGTTATTCCCGGAGAACTTCTTATTTTTGCAAATCAAGAAAACAAAACCACTACCATTGAAGTGAAATATAAAAATGCTACCTTCAACGAAGAATTAACTTATCCATACAGTGTTCCAAATGGTTATGAACAAATTAAAATAAATTAAATGCTAAAATATATTTTCTACTTATTGCTATTATCAACTTCACTTTCTTGGGGTCAAGAAGAAGACAGACAGCGTAAATTAGAGGCGCAAAAAGCCCGTTTGCAGGAAGAAATTAGAATGCAAGAACAGTTGCTAAAACAAGAAAAAAAGAAAGAGAAATCTGCGGTTGGAGTCATTGTGCAGCAAACTGTAAAAATAAATTTGCAGCAGAAACTAATAAACACGACTGCCAAACAAGCAAAAGTTTTAGGCAACAGCATGTACATTAACCAAGTTAACGTAAATAATTTAAAAAAGGACTTAAAAGTACTGAAAGAGGATTATTCCAAAATGATTGTCAAATCATATAAAAGCAGATCCGAACAGAGCAAAGCAATGTTTTTGTTGTCGTCAGAAAATTTCTTACAAGCCTACAAACGTGCACAATACATGAAGCAATATTCAAGCTACAGAAAAATGCAAGGCGAAGAAATTAAAAGCAAAACTGATCAGCTAGAAAATTACAACAACAAACTTTCTGTCCAAAAGCAAGAAAAAGTGAAATTAATTGCGGAAGGTGAGAAAGAAAAGAAGGAACTAGAAAAAGCCAAACAAGAACAACAAATTGTTGTAAACTCGATTAAAAAAGATAAAAATAAGATAATTGCAGATATTAAAAAGAAGCAAAAAGAATCCAAATCTATTGAACGTCAAATAGATAGATTAATTCGTGAAGCTATTGCTGCAGCCAATAAAAAAGTTGGAAATACTACCAACACGACAACTTTCGTATTGACTCCAGAAGCAAAAGCTTTGGCAAACGATTTTAAATCAAATAGAGGAAGTTTACCTTGGCCTGTTGAAAAGGGTTTGCTTACTAAAAAATTTGGAAGACAACCTCATCCGCTAGAACCATCTATTATGATTGAAAGTAGCGGCATAGAAATCTCTGCAGAAAAAGGAGCAAAAGCACGTTCTGTATTTTCAGGCGAAGTAAGCGATGTTCAAATGGCTACCAACGGAAATGCTACCATCATGGTTCGGCATGGAGATTATACGACAACATATTCAAATATGGGGAAAGTATTTGTAAAAAGAGGCGATAAAGTAGCTACAAAACAAGCTTTGGGCGAGGTATTCTTTAATGCATTTACTGGAAAAGCCATTCTGAAATTTTTAATTTTTCAGAATACTACCAAATTGAATCCACAAAGTTGGATTGTGAATATGTAAAAAGATTGATTATTTACACAAACAAGGCTTTCAATTCTGTTGCATCGGCAGGTTTCATTTTTCCTGCCAAAACCAGACTTAATTGCTTTCTTCGCAAAGCAGCTTCAAAACGAGATTTTTCTTCGTCAGTTTCTGGAATTATGGGTGCAACTTCAACTGGTCGACCAGTTTCGTCTACAGCAACAAAAGTATATATAGCTTCATTTGCTTTAGCACGATTTCCAGACTCTCTATCTTCGACCCAAACATCAATAAAAATTTCCATCGAGCTTTTGAAACTTCTTGAAACTTTAGCTTCAACCGTAACAACGCTTCCCAATGGGATGGCTCTATTAAATGCTACATGATTTACAGATGCGGTAACGGTTATTCTTCTTGAATGTCTTCTAGCAGAAATACTAGCGGCTCTATCCATTCTGGCCAAAAGTTCTCCTCCAAAAAGATTGTTTAATGGATTTGTTTCACTTGGCAAAACCAAATCTGTTAGTATGGTCAAAGATTCTGAAGGAAATTTAGGTTGCATCATTATTTAAATTTTTACAAAGATAAAATATTAGTACAAATAAAAAACACTAATTCATGAACATTAAAGTATCCATGAATTAGTGTCTAAAATATATATCGTTAAAAATTAAAACTCTTTAATCAAAAGCCAAGCATCTTTATTGATAGAATCTTGAATTTGTTTCATGCTATATTCAGCTTCTGTAATTGTGGAAAAACTACCATAAACAACTGGATAAAGACCGTGTTTATTTTTATCCAGAATTCTTGCATCATATCCTTTTGAAGTAAGATTTTTGCATTCTTTTGTTGCATTTCTTAGGCTGCGAAATGCTCCTGCCATAATATGAAATGGAAATGTTTTTTTAATACTTTCTTCAGGAATTTTTAAAACTGGTACTTCTATAAAAAATGTGGCTTCTTGAATTTTAGTTTGAACCTCTTTTTGAGCTTCAGCTTGAACAATAAGTGTTTCGGCTTTTTCATTTTGAGATATATAAGCGGCATATCCAAAACCTAAACCACCCAGAGACATAACCAAAATGGCTGCATATTTTAAATATGGATTTATATAACGTCTGTTTTCGTGATAATCCTCATCATTAATTATAACATCTTCAACAACAGGCAATAGCTCCACAGTACCAAAAGTTTCAACAAGCTCTTTGTATTGCGTTCTTTTGACTGCTGGCGAAACAAATGAACTCAAACCAAACGAATCTGTTAAATAATTTAATCTATTAGATGGACTAAAAATAACATTCCCTTCAGAGTTTTGTCTAAGATCGCCAATGTTTTTTAGTATGATACTTTCATTATTCTGCAATATAGATTGCCAATTCAACACTTCCTTTTCTACTAATAGTAAAGCTGCATCGTAGGTTAGTTTTTCTGCATTGGAAATATGGTTAGCCAAAAATCCGTCGTTGTTTTTTAAATGAGCATTAAAAGAAATTACTTTCTTTGGTGGATAAAAAGTATGGTTACTTTCTTGTATGTTTGCATGAAAAGTTTCAGTTAAAAAAGCACCAAAACCTGGCACCGAAATACACTGATAACGATATAATAGTTGCGATAAATGATGGGCTATATTCATAATAAGCAAAAATAATAATTTTATTAACAACTGATGTTAATAAATATAATTTATTTTATAATTTTTTTCAAATTCAATGACAGATACAGAGTTACATTTTTTATTATCACTTCAAAAAGTGGAAGGAATAGGCGATATTATGGCCAAAAAATTACTCAATCAATTTGGCTCAGCCGAGGACATATTTAAAGCAAAATCTAGTCAACTTGCAACTGTGGATGGCATTGGAAGTGTTCTATTGAATAATTTAAAAAATAAAAGTGTTTTTGGTCAAGCCGAAATAGAACTTAAATACATTCTAAACAATACTATAAATGTTTCTTTTTTTAAAGATGATGATTATCCAGAAAAATTAAAACATTGTATAGATGGTCCGATTTTATTATTTACAGCAGGAAATATAAATTTAAAACAAAAACGAATTATAAGTATAGTTGGCACCAGACAAGTAACGGCTTACGGTGTTGATTTTTGCAAAAAATTAATGTCAGATTTGGCACCGCTTGATCCAATTATTGTAAGTGGTTTTGCCTATGGCGTTGATATAGTGGCACACCAAGCTGCAATGGAAAACAATTTACAAACCATAGGTGTTTTGGCTCATGGATTAAACCAGATTTATCCAAAAAATCATAAAAAATACATGAGTAAAATGGAGAAAAATGGTGGATTTATGACCGAGTTTTGGAGCAATTCAAATCCAGAACGTGAAAATTTTGTGAGAAGAAACAGAATTGTAGCCGGAATTTCTGAAGCCACAATTGTAATTGAAAGTGCCGATAAAGGTGGTTCGCTAATTACAGCCAATTTAGCCAACGATTACAATCGTGATGTTTTTGCTGTTCCAGGAAGAACATCGGACAAGTACAGTCAAGGTTGCAATAATTTGATCAAAACACAACGTGCACATTTACTAAACTCGGCAGCAGATTTGGTTTATATTTTAAATTGGGATATCGGAAAAAAGGAAAAACCAGTTCAGAAACAACTATTCGTTAATCTTGAACCACAAGAACAAATTGTTTTCGATTTTTTGCAAAAAAATGGCAAAGAACACATGGATATTATTGCATTGGAATGCAATTTGCCTGTTTTTAAAATTTCTTCATTACTATTAAATATGGAGTTAAAAGGTGTAATGAGACCTTTACCAGGAAAATTATTTGAGGCGATCTAAAAGTGAATTTTAAGAAATTTAAACATCACATCTAAGACTACATCACCTTCGTTAAAAGAATTCGTATACAACAATAATTAACTTTTAGAATTTTTAAAATTTGATCAAATCAAATTTTAGACTTTACTTTTTCAATGATTGTTTTAATAAAAGCAAAATATTGATCTTTCTCAGAAAAAAAAGTTGAAAATTCGGTAATTATTTCGTCTGTAATTTCAATTTTTGAAATCAAATTAACAATTATCATTAACTGAGTGGTTCTAAATTCAGCCAAATCTTCTCTATTCAGTTTGACCGTTTTTAACATCGTTTCCCCTCTTTCGTTTATTGGAATTAGCAAAAATAATTTTGTCACTTGGTCAAATTCAAATCTAAAAAAATCACTTGGATTTTCTTCAGTGGGATCTATAAGAAATCCACCTTCGTTTTCTAATGGAAATTTATCTCCTTTGTTCGATTTACCATTGCAAACACTGCAAGCAAATAATAAATTTTCCCATTCAAAACAAAATTCAGGAAACTTTGATTTTGGTCGAAAATGCTCAATATCTCCAGCATAAACCTGTGTAATATTACTTTCACAAAAAGCACATTTGTTATGAAACATTGATTTTAAAGCAGTTTTTACCGTTTCGTGATTGTACTTTTTTTCGGCTTTTTCAAAAATATTTTTGTTTTCAGGAGTTTTATTTTGTTCATAATTTGATTTTGCAATCAAATAATTTTCAGTCCAACTAATTGCATTTTGAACCAATATCGATGGTTTTTCTAATCGATTTACCCTAATCATTTTAAATATTTTTCGGTAAATTGAAGTAGTTTTTCATCTAAAACAGATTCCGAAAATGCAGTTTTTACTTTTGGAATCAACTTGTCAAACTCATTTTTTTCTTTGGGAGATAAATCTTTTTTACCTTTTAATGAAATGTAGTTGTCTATATTTTCTTGAGTTGCAATAGACCTTGAACTATCAGCTTCAAACAAATCTGATGTTAAAATTTGGTCTATTCTCCAACCTTTTACTTCATCTGGATTATTGTCAATAATTACTTTGTCTCCTTCTTTTCTACAAACGACAATATTTGCTCCTTTGTCTTGAGCTGCTTGCACTATTAATGGACTATGAGAAGTAGCGATAAATTGAGCCTTAGGGAAGTTCTCGGATAATTTGTCTATAACTATTCTTTGCCATTTAGGATGCAAGTGCAAATCAATTTCGTCAATTAAAATAATTACAGGTTCCTCTAATGGGTTATCACTATTTTGATATTGTTCCATCATTTTTGAAGCTATATCAACAATCAAAGCGGTTAAGGTTTGATAACCAAAACTTAAATCTCTTAAATTCACCCAACCAAAGGAAGTTTGAACTTCAAGTAAAAGTTTTAAATTGGTTTCGTTAATCGGTTTTACTCTAATATCATTGACATCAGGTAAAATATCTATTAAAATATTCTTAACAGATTGGAATTCTCGTTGAAATTTTTTTTTCGTTTTTTGATCTGCTTTTAAAGAAATCATTTCTTTTTGCAAAAACCACTCTTCCGCATTTATTAATTCTATTGATTCGTCAAAAAGCGAAGTCATTGTGAAATTTTCTTTTACAAAGTTTTCCTTTCTATTCATTCTTCTAGAAGCACCATAGGACAGTAAAAAATTATTAATAGAACCTAAGTGGCTTTTAAAATTTACTCCATTTAATTCAATTGTTGGTGAAGAAAATGAAATTATTTCATTGTTCAAATTAATAAATAATTTGATTTCACTCTGTTTATATTTATTAAAAAAATGAAAAAACCGTGAAGGATATGTTACTGACTCACCTATGCCCCTTGCATCTGTAACTGGTTGCATACTATCTAGTGCTTTTAATAAAGTAGTCTTACCTGTACCATTATCACCTAAAATAATTGTCCAAGGAGAATAATTTCCATTTCCATCTGACAAATCAAGTGTTTGTTTGTCTTTAAAACAATTTATACCATCTATTTCAAGCGAATGTAAGTAAGAATGGTTATTGTTCTCTATATTTACTTCTTTATTTGTCATTTTTACAGTAATATAATATATTACAAAAATACGCTTTTTTACAAAACCATTGTCAACTGAATTCGTTTTCTATCTTCGTCCACTTCAGTAACTTTTACAGTCACATGTTGATGTAACTTTACGACTTCATTTACATCAGAAACAAAACCGGCTTTGAGTTGCGAAATATGAACCAGTCCACTTTCTTTGGTTCCAATATCGACAAAACAACCAAATGCGGTAATATTATTTACAATTCCTGGCAAAATCATTCCAGTTCGAACGTCTTTTATGGTTTTTACATTAGGATCAAATTCGAAAACTTTAGCCGATTTTCTTGGATCCAATCCTGGTTTTTCGAGTTCTTTTATAATGTCTTTCAAGGTCAATAAACCAATTTCTGGTGTAATATAATTTTCAGGTTTTATTAGTACTGTTTTTTCTTTATTTGCAATCAAATCATTCACAGACAATTTCAAATCTTTTGCCATTTTTTCTACTATTGAATACGCTTCTGGATGTACTGCAGAATTATCCAACGGATTTTTTCCGTCTTTAATTCTAATAAAAGCAACCGCTTGCTGGTATGCCTTGTCGCCCAACCGTGGTACTTTTTTGAGTTGTTTTCTATCGTCGAAAGCGCCATTTTCCTGACGATAAGCGACAATGTTTTCGGCTATTTTTTCTCCAATTCCTGATACATAACTCAATAAATGTTTGCTTGCCGTGTTGATATTTATGCCTACGGAATTCACGCATCGAATAACTGTTGCGTCCAATTCTTCTTTTAATTTAGACTGGTCCACATCGTGCTGATATTGCCCTACTCCTATTGATTTTGGATCTATTTTTACCAATTCTGCCAATGGATCTGATAGTCTTCTGCCAATTGAAACCGAACCACGAACCGTGACATCATAATTTGGGAATTCGTCTCTGGCTATTTTGCTTGCCGAGTAAACCGATGCGCCAGCTTCTGAAACTATAAAAACTTGAACGGGCTTATCGAAAGCAATTTTCTTAATAAAAAATTCGGTTTCGCGACTCGCCGTTCCGTTTCCTATTGAAATGGCTTCAATATTATAGGCATTGACCATGGAACGAATTTTTTTCATGGCCATTGCATCTTCCTTTTGTGGCGCGTGCGGATAAATGGTTTCGTTGTACAACAAATCGCCTTTTTCGTCCAAACAAACTATTTTGCAACCCGAACGGAAACCTGGATCTATTGCCAAAATTCGTTTTTCGCCCAATGGTGGCGCTAATAAAAGTTGTCCCAAATTTGAAGCAAAAACATCAATAGCCGTTTTGTCAGCTTTAGTTTTGGCTTCTTGCAAAGCTTCATTGGAAATGG
>NZ_JANLVD010000053.1:0-8168 GCF_031363805.1 Flavobacterium sp.
TCATTTCCAAAATCTTTAGTTTGTGTTAAAACCTTTAGTTTATCGGTTTGCGGAGCCACACTAAACTTGCATTTGCAAGTAGCGCCTTGTACAACAACATGTTTTTCGCTCATAATATATTGTTTTTGTTAGTTTATTTAATTGATGAAATTACTACTTCAATCGTGGTGGAAATATCCAATTCGACGGAACTTTTTAAATAAATTGATTCTACATTATTTTCTTGATCTAAAAAATATTTTGTGCAAAATGTTCCTTCTACTTTTTCCAGCTCAGGATTTGATGAGAAATAATATGGGAAATTTAATTTATTTTCCAAATCGGTTTTTCCACGTGCCTCATTTATATTTCCATTTAGCTCAATATTGACTCTATTTGATTCGTCGCGATACATTTCTATTTTTTGTTCTACTTTATATTGAAGCGAATCACATTGTGGCAATATTGGAAATTTTAATTCTTTTTCTATTTTTAAAATTGCAGTGTAATTTACGTAAATTTCTGTAAAATAGGTAGTTAAAAACCAATCTTTTGAAAGTGCCTCTATAAAATTTGATTTGTTTAAAAGTGTTTGCTCATTCAAATCCAAATATTTTTCAACCCAATCACCTTGGTATTCTTGCAGAATTCTTTTTCTGTTTTTTTTCCATCGTTTTACAATAATTTCAAAATTTTCTATATCAATCCATTTCCCTGAATTATCTACAATGATTTTTAATGGATAAATAACTTGTGCTACTTTTTCTGCCAATTCATCTGCAATTGAATTTGCTTCTTCCTGATTAATAAATGTTTTTGATAGTCTATTTACTTCAAATAAAAACAGTTTGTTATTTAATTTTTCGACGCACTTCACGCTGGTTTCAAATTCAATTGTATTTATTTTTGAATCTTGAAAAATAGTATACATCACGCTATACATTATTTTTTTGGTAGAAGGATTGAATGGTAAAAATTGTCCCGACTCAAAAGCTACTTTTGGTCTTCCATCATTGATGTAAATATCCAAATACGCATAAACATATAAATGTTGTAAAGTAGGCGGGAAATCATTTATAATTAACTCTTTTTCAGCGCAAAATAGATTATGGAAATTTTTTATTTCTTGTTGGGTTTTTTCAAAAACAAGAGCAATACTTTTTAATGTATCGTTTTTTTTTATAGAATATATTTTATACTTTGCCTCCAATTAGTATTAATTTTCTTATCTAAAAATAGTTTGAATGTTTTTAATAAAAAAATATTGGAGTATCTTATTGATGAAATTGCTTTTTTATCTGATGAAATACATGTATTTTCATTTTTATAATCACAAGATGAAATCTTTTTTTAATTTAAATTTATGATTGGCTTTAAAAAAAATAGAAGATTTTTATTTTATATTTGAAACTTAAATATCAAATTTTAGAATTAAGATTATTTTTTAAATGAAATACGCCAGACTAACCAAAGAACAATTTGATGAACTACATCCTGAATTTGTTAATTTTTTAGCAACTCAAACCATTGATAAAGCTGAATGGGATAAAATTAAAGTAGAAAAACCAGAAGTAGCTGAGCAAGAGTTGGATATATTTTCAGATCTAATTTGGGAAGGTGTTTTATCGAGAGCAGAATATTTAGAAAATTTTTCTAAAAATCATATTTTTTTGTTTCAATGTTTTGAAAAACATATAGAATCTATAGTTTTAAAATCTATGGTGGCTGATACAAATTTTTTGACTAAAGAAGGTTTGCAATGGCTTAGCGATAATATGTTTACAGAGAATATTGAAATGAAAATAGGTAAAAAAGAGTATGTAGAAGAGCGCAATATTTCGATTTTTGGTCTTATTCAACAAGGTTCATTTTTAAGCGATGGGCAATTGTTTAAACAAATAAATAGCATCGTAAATTCTTAAAAAACTTAACGATGCACAAAATGAATATGAATTTCATCAAATTTAAATTTAATAGTACAGTATTTATTGAATAACCTAACTAAATCACTATAGATTGGAAGTCCATATATTTGGTTTTGCTCACTCAAAGTCAGCCAAGTGAAAAGGAAAAGAAAAAGTTAAACCGCAAATTCGCTAATTTAATACTCTTCAAATTTCGAACTATCCAATTTGTGAATTAGCGGTAAATATCTTAGAAGCTGTAATCGAAATGCACTAAAATGCATAGTTTTAACTATTTTTAAGACTAATAAAATCTTTTTTTATTTGTCATTAAAATGCTAAATATGAGATAATACAAAAGAAAAACCGCCTCAGTGAAGAAGCGGTTTGGAACTGAAATGAGTTCAGCTGAAATTAGAATATATAATGTAGCGGAAATTACTTTTTTAATAAATCTCTAATTTGCGTAAGCAATTGTTCTTGAGTTGGACCAGCTGGAGCTGCAACGACTTCTTCTTTCTTTTTTGCTTTTTCTGCTGCTCTAAGAACTACAAAAATGAAGAATGAAATAATAACGAAGTTGATAATGGCTTGCACTAAATTTCCATAAGTTAAAACACTAGCGCCAGCAGCTTTGGCAGCCGCTAAATTTTCATAAGATTGACCGTTTAGTGAAACAAATTTTTGTGTAAAATCGACACCTCCTGTTATTAAACCTACAATAGGCATTATAATATCATCAACAGCTGAACCAACTATTTTACCAAATGCACCACCAATTACTACAGCAGTAGCTAAACTTAATACGTTGCCTCTCATTAGAGAAGCCTTAAAATCTGCAAAAAATCCCATAATTTGTTTGTTTTTAAATTAATATAATTTTGTTTGTTTGTCAAATATAACAAAATTTTAACATCTAAAAAAAATGAGATTGATGCAAAAATAATTTATTCTCGATAAAATACACGTTTTACCCGATGAGATACGCTTGTGAGTATTTCATAAGAAATTGTATTTGTCATTTGTGCTATTTTTGATACCGATAAATTTTTGCCAAAAAGTATGACTTCGTTTCCTTCAAAGCAATTTATTTTAGTAACATCGACCATGAGCATATCCATACAAATGCTACCTATAATTGATGCTTTTTGATTGTTTATTAATACATAACCCAGACCATTTCCCCAAGCTCTTGAAATTCCATCGGCATAGCCAATTGGAATAGTGGCCACTTTGGTTGGTTTTTCAGCCATAAATTTTCTAGAATAGCCTACACTTTCGCCAGCATCAATGTTTCTAATTTGTGAAATGACAGATTTTAGTGTGCCCACGGTTTCCAAATTCTTGGTTTCGGTTTCATTATTTGAAATTCCATATAAACCGATACCCAATCGAACCATGTCGAATTGTGCTTGTGGAAAATTGCTAATTCCTGAGGTATTAGAAATGTGTAAAATTGGATGTATTCCTAGATTTTGAGTAATGAAATTTGCATCTTTTTCAAAATCATGTATTTGTTTTAATGTAAAATCTTTATCAGCAGCAACATCGCTTGAAGCCAAATGAGATAAAATGCTTTTTATTTCTATTGTTTTATTTTTCTTCACAATCGAAATAGATTCTGGTAACATTTCAGTATCAAAACCCAATCTATTCATTCCTGTATTGAGCTTAATATGAATGGGATAGCTGATTAATTGTTTTTGTTCTGCAATTTTAATAAATGCCTTTAAACCACGAATACTGTATATTTCAGGTTCCAATTTATATTGAATTATCGATTGAAAACTAGTCATTTCTGGATTCAAAACCATAATTGGCAATTCAATTCCTTGTTTTCTTAATTCAATTCCTTCATCGGCGAAAGCCACACCAAGATAATCGACTTTGTGGTGCGAGAGTAATTTGGCAATTTCGAAGCCACCACTTCCGTAACCAAAAGCTTTGACCATAACCATGAGTTTGGTTTTTGGATTCAGTTTCGATTTGTAATAATTTAAATTATGGCTAATGGCATTTAAATTAATTTCTAGAACTGTTTCATGCGTTTTCTCTTCCAACAATGACACAATTTTTTCGAATTCAAAATGACGAGATCCTTTAATCAGAATGGTTTCATTAGCAAATTCTAAAGTGTCAAAAGCTTCGATAAATTGTTCTGTTAAATTGAATGAAGTTGCATTGGGAAATTTGGTTTTATATTTAGAAATAGTTTCACCAATACAAATAACCCTACCAATTTTATTGGAAACTATGAGCTGAGAAACTCTGGAATACAAATCGTCGTTTTCTAATCCAGATTGAAAAATATCGGATAAAATTAAAGTTTTTTTCAGATGTTGCTTTTGATTTTCAAGAAAATCCAATGCAATTTTTAAGGACTGAAAATCGGAACTGTAACTATCATCTATCAAAGTGCAATTGTTTATTCCTTTTTTGACTTTGAGACGCATTTCTACAGGAAATAATTGAGAAACACGATTTTCAATAGTATTCAAATCATAATTTAAATACAACATTGTCAGAATACAATGCATACTATTTTCCACCGAAGCTTCATCAATAAATGGAATTTTAATTTTAAAGCATTGATTTTGGTGTGTAATATTTAAAACTGAATAATCATTGAATGTTTTCTTCTGAAAAAAAACATGGGCTGTTTTATCTGTTGTACTCCAAGTAAATGTTTTGATTTTTGGGTCTAAAAAAACTTCAATGGTTTTATTTTTGTGTAAAATTAAAACGTCAACTTCGGAAAACAGCTTTAATTTTTCTTTGATTTTTTGGGAAATATCGGCAAATCCTTCATCGTGAGCAGAACCAATATTGGTTAAAATTCCAATGGTTGGTTTTATAATTTCTTGAAGATTTTCCATTTCATTTATAGTAGAAATTCCTGCTTCAAAAATACCGAAATTGTGATTTTCGTTGATACTAATAACTGAAAGTGGCACTCCAACCTGCGAATTATAACTTTTTGGACTTCTTATAATATTATAATCCGGGCTTAATAAAAAATTAAGCCATTCTTTTACTATGGTTTTTCCGTTGCTTCCAGTGATTCCTATTATTGGAAAATGAAATAAACTACGGTAATAACTTGCAAATTTTTGTAAAGCAACCAGTGTATTTTCGACAATTATAAAATTGGCTTTATCTTTTAATTTTTCTGGAACATGGGTTACAACAAAGTTTTTTACACCTTTTAAAATTAATTCTTCAATGTATAAATGTGCATCATGATTTGTACCAACAAGTGCAAAAAATAGGGTTTTTTGGTTGTTTTGAAACGAGCGACTGTCAATGGAAATGTTGTCAAATATGGCATTGTCTGAATTTCCTTCAAAATTGGCATTGAGAATTGAAATTATATTTTTGATGGGTAAATTCAATGTTTACATATTTACAAATGATTGTAAAAATTCTTTTGGACTCATTATTGGAATTTCAGAATTCTTGAAATCTTTTAAGTCTCTAGTAATAATATAATTACACTTATATTTTACAGCACTATAATGTTGTACAGCATCTTCAAAATCATTAAATTTAGAATGTAAAGCTTTGTCAATTTCTGTTTCTGAAACACTCAATACATCAAAAATTATTCGTAATCTTTTAAGAATTTCTATAACACTGTTTTTATCTGTAAATTTACAGGCAATATAATTTACATTTACAAAAGTTACGCTAGATACGCAAAGTTTGTAATTTTTACTTTCTACAAAAGTTATAATTTTTGCAATATCATCATAGAAAGGTTGTCTTATAAGAATTAAATCTAAAACAACGTTCGCATCTAAAAACAGTTTCATAAACCATATTTATTTGATAATATTTCCTGTATTTCTTTTTTATAAGTAAAATCTTCAGGCAAACTGACTCCTTTTATACTAATACTTTTCACAAATTCAGAAATTTCAATTTCATTATTTGTCATATCATCTTCGTCGGATGTAATGGCTTTCAAGTAATTTTCAATCATAAAGGATAAACTATGCTTCTGTTTAGCAGCATAAATTTTTGCTTTGTCTATTACTTTTTTGTCTAATTTCAAGGTGAGTTTAGTGTCCATAATCAAAATTAATTAAATTAATTGTACGTACAAATATAATATATTAATGCGTACTAAAGTTATTTTTCATTTGATAACTTTCCAGCATTTTTTACGATTACATTTTCACGCATTGCATTAAAATAAGCGGCACGACTCAACGGCTCATACTCTTCCGTTTCTCCAAGTAAAACCAGTTTATCATTGTCTTTTTTACGAAAACTGTAATTGGCTAAATTCCCAGTTCTTGTACACACAGCATGCACTTTTGTTACATATTCGGCTGTAGCCATAAGTGCTGGCATAGGACCAAACGGATTTCCTTTAAAATCCATATCCAGTCCAGCAACAATAACTCGAATGCCAGAATTGGCCAAATCATTGCAAATTTTCACTATTTCATCATCAAAAAACTGGGCTTCATCAATACCAACTACATCGCAACCTTGAGCCAAGATAGCAATATTGGCAGCGGCTGGAACTGGTGTAGAACGAATTTCATTGGCATCATGAGAAACGACCATTTCATCATGATAACGCGTATCTATCGTTGGTTTAAAAATTTCCACTTTTTGCTTGGCAAATTGCGCTCTTTTGAGTCGGCGAATGAGTTCTTCGGTTTTTCCCGAAAACATCGAGCCACAAATAACTTCGATCCAACCAAACTGCTCTTTATGATTTACTGTATTTTCGAGAAACATTTTTTAAATTTGTTGTGCTAAAAATGAATAGTTTTTATTACTTTGTATTTGAAACAAATTTATTAAAAAACCAAAGCTTTATTGGGTATAATATTAAAAGTTATGAAATAATTATTAATATTTTTTCTCATTGAATAGTTTTTAGTTCAAATATTTGATGTTCCAACATAAAAATATAAATACTCATGAAAAAGAAGTTAGAATCCGAGTTGATTAGCATTGCACATAGAATTTTAAAAATGAAAAGCAAAGACGATGTTCGTTTGTTGCAACTTGAAACTCAAAAATTACACGAAAAACTATCGGTTTTGTTATTTATTGAAGAAAATTTTGGCGATGTAAAACCAACAATTGGAATGACTGAAATGGAATCTAAATTGGAAACCATATATAATTCTGACCCTACAATAGTTTCTGTTGATGAGAATCAAAATGAAGAATCTGTTTCTGATAATAAAATTAATCCAATTTCTATTATCAACAATATAATGGGAGAAATTAATGCAGACAACAAAGATCAGTTTTCTCCAATTGAAGATACAGAAATAACTGAACCTTTAATTAAATTCGAGGAAACACAAGCTGTTGATATTCCAACATTCGAAAAAAAACAAGTGTCTATTGACGATTTATTGCAAAGTGTATCTGCAAATGCTGTTTTTGATAGAGTAGATACACAAAATACAATTCCAGTAGAAATTTCTAAAATTGTAGATGATAAACTAACAGAAAATAATTTTTCTGACAAAAAATTCATTGATATTCCTGAAACTAAAGAGTTTGTTTTCGAAAAAGTTGATGCTAGCAATTTGAATGATAAACTCAAAAAAACTATTAATATTGGTTTGAATGATAAAATAGCTTTCGAACAAAATCTTTTTGGTGGTAGCAGCGAAGATTTTAATAGAGTTGTTTCGCAAATAAGCACTTTTGATTCGTTGAGTGAAGCTAAAGTTTTTATTAACGAAATGGTGAAACCTGATTACAACAATTGGAAGGATAAAGAGGAATTTGCAGACAGATTTATGGAAATTGTGGAAAGTAAGTTTTCATAATGGGAAAATTATATTTAGTTCCAACACCAATTGGAAATCTGGAAGACATGACTTTTCGAGCCATTCGTATTTTAAAAGAAGTCGATTTGATTCTCGCTGAAGATACCAGAACTAGTGGAAAACTCTTGAAACATTTTGAAATTTCTACGCACATGCACAGTCATCACATGCACAATGAGCATAAAACTGTAGAAAATATTATTTCCAGATTGAAAGCGGGAGAAAATATAGCTTTAATTTCTGATGCTGGAACGCCTGCTATTTCAGATCCAGGCTTTTTGCTTACTCGAGCTTGTGTCGAAAATAAAATTGAAGTCGATTGTTTGCCTGGTGCAACAGCATTTGTTCCTGCTCTTGTAAATAGCGGCTTTCCAAATGACAAGTTTATTTTCGAAGGTTTTTTGCCCGATAAAAAAGGTCGACAAACCAGATATTTGGCTCTTGCAGAAGAAACTCGAACCATGATTTTATATGTTTC
>NZ_JANLVD010000102.1:0-2438 GCF_031363805.1 Flavobacterium sp.
ATGGAAAACAGAATGAAAAGCAAAAAGGCTTTGTTTGAGCTTCAAATTTTAGGCGGTTTCTCTTATGTTGAAGAAACCACAATTAACTTTAGAAAAAAAGATGTAGTAGCGCCAGTTACCTAATCTTTAACCTTCCAATTCAAAAAAAATTTAAAATGACAAAAGCAGCTTTTTAAGTTGCTTTTTTATTGTTCATAGTTCATAAAGGGTCGAAATACGGAACAAAATCAGGGTTTTTCCCCGAAATAAAAATAAATAATAGCTAAATATTTGTACCAACAAATAATTAAACACTTTGGCTATGAAAACTATAATTTACCTCATTTTGATTACATTATTTACTGGATGTTCTGTATTAAAAACTTTAGAAAATTTGCCAGACACCTTAAATAAAACCGAAAATTTGATTGACGATGCTATTGGAGAAATTTCAACCCAATCTAGTAGTTGGCAAACCACTTTGCAAAATTTAGAAAATAAATTGGTTGGCGATGCCCAAAGCACCGTTAGAACAGAAGTACAACAATTGGCCAACAGAACAATTGCTGCCACAGGAATCGAACTACGTTGCAATACAGATTTTTTAGGAACCCGCGTCATACAAGGACTACAACGAATTAAGGCAAAATTATTAAATCAATCCATTCCAGAAAGAACACCAGTTTTTTGCCAAGTTATTCCTTCGGAAATAAAAATGTCATTAACACCAGACAGAAGAGACAAAATAGACATTACTGGTTATGATTTTGACAACCAACCCAATTTAAAATTATTTTTGTATTCAAACGGACAAAAGTCAGATGTTACGCAATATATAAACAGATTGACTCATTATCAAATTGTACTTAATTTGGGTAATAATGGTGTCCAATTAAACAGTCAAAGCGATAAAATTTCTTTGGAATATAACAATCAGGAATTATCCTCTATAACAGTTATTCAGCCGCAGATTCCGAATTGCAGTGTTGAAGATTATGTTATTCCGACATCGACTTTAACTTTTACACCACCACACATTTCTGGAGATGGCGATTTCTTTGGACATGGTCCAAGAGTAGATTGTGATGTGAATGCTTTTATTGAAGGCAACAGCGTTAAAGTTCGTGTTTATATGAAAGCACAAGAAACTGCTTGGGATAATACCAAAGCAGAAGGTTTTAATATTTTTACACTGTATACAGCGCCTTCCAACAGAAAAATTTTGAGTATTGTAACAGATAGTTCCTCTTCTCAAAGTTATACAGATTCAAACTATGAAATTGACTTTTTTCAACAAGGCTCAGGCGAATTTGTCAAACGTTTCGCTTTTACTGGCGATACCGCTTGGGGCGGAGAATCGGGCACAAAAACAAAAGTTGATGTCGATTTAAACAAACTTACCATTCGATTGAAAGAAGTGGGTAATTGCCAAAATTAAATTTTTGATTGTACGTTTTCGATAATTGTTGATAGAATAATTATTTTTGGCTGACTTTTTGATACTAATTTTCTTAATTTGATGTTTCTAACTAAATAGTAAAATTATGAAAAATATTTTCTTTAGTATTTGTGTTTTATTTATGGTTTTTGGTTGTAAAGATGCTGTAGCTACAGCAGATTCTAAGATTGTATTGTCCAAAGTTGAAGCAGCGCCAGAAATGGTAGCTGAAAATACAATGGATTTAGAAATGCCACCAGAACCCAAGGCAACAGAAACACAAGTTATTAGAACCAGCAATTTGCGATTTGAAACCAACGATTTAAACGAATCATATCAAAATATTCAAAAAGCCATTGTCAAACACAAAGGAACATTGCAAAATGATGCTTCTGGCAAAGATTATGCTTCGGCTTTCAGAAACTTGACTATTAGAATTCCAAATACCAATTTTATAGCATTTTTGGATGAAATTAGCAAAGGTGTAAATCATTTTGACCGAAAAGAAATTTCCTCACAAGATGTGACCGAACAATATATTGATTTGGAATCGAGAATGAATTCCAAAAAAACTCTGGAAAAAAGGTATTTACAATTACTCCAAAAAGCCAATAAAGTTTCTGAAATTATAGAAATTGAAGCCAAACTAGCTCAAATTCGGGAAGAAATTGAAGCCAAAGAAGGTCAATTTCGGTATTTGAAAAATCAAATTTCTATGAGTACCGTGACCATAGAAATGTATACCAACGATGCTTCACAAAGCGGAGCCACAGCATCGTTTGGTTCAAAAATCTGGAACGAAATCAAATCTGGTTTCAACTCATTGTCTGGATTTATTTTGGGATTAATTAGTATCTGGCCTTATCTTATTATTACAATAATTGTATCTCGGTTTATTTACCACAATTTTAAATAAATCGTTATATTTGATAAAAAATGACAATTTTAAAATTTGCTGAACACTTTCCAGATGAAGAATCTTGTAAGTTGTATTATAAGAAAGTTAGAGAAAAACAAGGTA
>NZ_JANLVD010000114.1:0-6470 GCF_031363805.1 Flavobacterium sp.
AGTTTACGAAGGTGATGCTGCTCTGTTGAAAAACAAAAAATACGATTTAATTATTGCCAATATCAACAGAAATATTTTGCTTAATGATATGCAAGCTTATGCTGATTGTTTAAATGATAATGGAACCATTCTATTTAGTGGTTTTTATGAAGATGATATTCCGTTTATAGATGCATCCTGCAAAGAAAAAGGTTTAACTTTTGTTAAAAAATTACTACGAAACAATTGGGCATCATTAAAATATGTAAATTAGTATTTTTAAATATCTGAAATCAAAAAAATGAAATCTAATATTAAAATGGCTACAATAGAAAAAACAAAAGTAAAAACTTCCATAAAAGAAGCCGTCGCAATCAATAACGAAATTGTATTATTTAATGACGACGTCAATACTTTCGATCATGTAATTGAAACATTAATTCGAGTTTGTGAACACACCAATGAACAAGCTGAACAATGTGCGCTTTTGGTACATTATAAAGGCAAATGCACAGTGAAAACAGGTTCTTTAGACGATTTAAAACCTCAATGTTCGTCGTTATTAGAAGCGGGATTAAGTGCTGAAATAGTATAAAATTATAATTTTTTTTACCTATCGATTTTGAAATTTTTAAATTGTTATATTTGTTATAAATAAATCTAAACTATCACAATGAAAAAAATACTTATTTCAATTTCTATAATTTTGATGCTAACTTCATGCATCAGTACAAAATCTACCATTCAAAATATTGATGATGCTACTCCAACGCCAGAAATCAATCAAGCACTCGGAAGTTTTGTAGTTACTAAAATTGCAAAAGACAAAAAATATGGCTATAATCCAGATTATCCAGTAAATGTGGGCTTCACTTCAATAGATGAAGGACTTAATAATCAAATTCGTTTTCTAAATGCTTTGGCTGGTCCAAATGGCGAAAAAATTAAGTTTGAGAAAAAAGATGCTTGTTGCCCATTTCCAACAAAAAAAACTGATATGGGCGCAGGAACCATTGATATTTTTGAAATTTCTTGGACTGGACTTCCCAAACCAATTTTGCTTTACATTAATAGATTTGAAAAAGGAGAATTGATGATTCCTTTAGGTTTTTCTATTAGAAAATAAAATTTATATTGGTTACAATTTTACAATTTCTACATAAAATTGTGTAATATATTTTACCATTTAAATTCCAACTTTACTATTCAAAAAAATTTGATTTAAATAGTAAAAAAGAAATTATGGAAAATAACCAAACTTTGACATCGCCTCAAAAAAATGATTCAATTTTAGAATTGAATCATGAAAAGTATATTCAAACTGCTCCAAATGTAAAAATACATTTTAAAGATTACGGACAAGGAAAACCAGTTATTTTAATCCATGGTTGGCCACTTTCAAACGAAATGTGGGAATATCAAATTGAAAATTTGGTTGCCAATAATTTCAGAGTAATTGCTTATGACCGACGTGGTTTTGGAAAATCATCTCAACCTTGGAATGGTTATGATTATGACACACTTACCGACGATTTACAACAAATTATTGAACAATTAAAACTAGAAAACGCAACACTTGTTGGATTTTCCATGGGTGGCGGAGAAGCCGTAAGATATCTTAGTAGACATTCAGGAAAAGGAGTTTCAAAAATAATACTAGTAGCTTCTGTAACACCATTTCAATTAAAAACACAAGACAATCCTGACGGTAAACCCGCAGAAAATGGTGCTAAAACTGCCGAGGCTATCAAAAATGATAGAATTGGTTTTCTAGATGAATTTGGTAAGAACTTTTTTGGCATTACTCTAATTTCAAAACCATTGAGTACACCACTTTTAGAATATTACAGAATGCTTTGTTCCTTTGCTTCACCACATGCATCTTTAGAATGTGCAAAATCTTTTTCAACCACAGATTTTCGACAAGAAATGTCCAATATTAATATTCCGACATTAATAATCCATGGCGATAATGACAAAATTGTACCCATTGAAATATCAGGAGAAAAATCGGCAAAATTAATTCGCAACAGCAAATTTATTGTTTATGAAGATGCGCCACATGGACTTTTTTACACACACAAAGAAAGATTGAATGCAGATTTAGTTGAGTTTATAAATTCATAATCACACTAAAATAGTGCACAATAAAAAATCCCAAAAGCTTTACTTTTGGGATTTAATCTAATATCTAAAATCTTAAATCAAATATTTATTTCACATCCATCAATTCCACATCAAAAATCAAAGTAGCATTTGGTGGAATCGCACCTCCAGCGCCACGAGAACCGTATCCTAAATGAGATGGAATTACAAATCTGGCTTTATCACCCACTTGAAGCAAAGCAATACCTTCGTCCCAACCTTCAATCACTTGACCTTGACCCAATTTGAAATCGATTGGTTTTTTGCGAGGATACGAACTATCAAAAACTTTTCCAGATTCTAAAGAACCTTCATAATGTACAGAAACAGTTTTACCGTTTTCAGCTTTTTTACCAGAACCCTTTTGAATCATTTTGTATCGCAAACCGCTTTCTGTTTTATCAAAACCAGCAGCCAATTGTTCCATTTTTGCTTCACTTTCTGCTTTTTCAGCTGCTTCACGTTTTGCACGAGAACCTTCAAAAGTTCTGAAAGCTTCAACAGCATTCCATTTTTCTGCCTCAGCTCCTACTCTTACTATTTCAAGTGTTTCTAAAACATCTCCTTGCGTTACAGCATCCACAATATCTTGACCTTCAACAACTTCTCCAAAAACAGTGTGTTTATTATCCAACCAGTCTGTAGCAATATGTGTAATATAAAATTGTGAACCATTACTTGCTGGACCCGAATTTGCCATAGCCAAAATACCTGGTTTATTGTGTTTTAAAGTGTGATGAAATTCATCATCAAAACTATAGCCTGGACCACCCGTTCCTGTTCCTTGTGGACAACCACCTTGAATCATAAAATCTGGAATTACACGGTGAAATTTTAAGCCATCGTAATATTTTGTTCCTTGTGGTTTTACTTTATTTTCTAAATTTCCTTCTGCCAAAGCCACGAAGTTCCCAACGGTTCCTGGCGTTAAATCGTGTGATAATTTTACTAAAATTGAACCTTTTGTAGTGTTAAATTTTGCGTATATTCCATTTTCCATTTTGATAATTTTATTTATAAAATGCAAATTTACAAAATAAATAGTAGATTTGAATTGGTTTTTTTAGGAGCAGAACATTTTTGTTTCCCTTACACATTATTCCTGCAGTACGTTTCAATCTGTCATTGCGAGGAACGGGCGCCATCTCATGATTATTTTCTATAATCGCAATAAAAGGATTTCAACTTCCATCAGGGCTAAAATTCATAATCACAATTTCAAACAATATTTAAAAAATGGAAGATTACATCAAGATAAACAAACAAACTTGGAACAATAAAACCGAAGTCCATGTTGCATCAGATTTTTATGATAATGACAATTTTCTAAAAGGAAAATCTACTTTAAATTCGATCGAATTGGACTTGTTGGGTGATGTGAAGGATAAAAAAATCTTGCATTTACAATGTCACTTTGGGCAAGATTCACTGTCATTGGCTAGAATGGGTGCGAAAGTTACAGGTGTAGATTTATCTGACAAAGCGATTGACAAAGCTATTGAATTAAACCAATTATTAAATCTCGATGCCAAATTTATTTGTTGCGATATTTACGATTTGCCCAACTATCTCAACGAAAAATTTGACATAGTTTTTACCAGTTATGGCACTATTGGTTGGTTACCAGATTTAAGCAAATGGGCAAATATTATTTCACAATATTTAAACCCGAATGGCAAATTTATAATGGCAGAATTTCATCCGGTGGTTTGGATGTTTGACAATGATTTTAAAACCATTTTTTACAATTATTTTAATGTGGCACCAATTATAGAAGATGAATCTGGAACCTATGCCGATAGATATTCTGAAATTGAAGCAAAAACCATCACTTGGAATCACCCAACTAGTGAAGTTTTAAATTCATTAATTCAAGCTGGACTAGAAATAAATTCTTTCAACGAATACAATTATTCGCCATATAATTGTTTTAACGAAACAGAAGAATTTGATCCAAATAAATTCAGAGTTAAACATTTTGAAAATAAAATCCCAATGGTTTTTTCTATTCTGGCAACAAAAAAATAGACAGTTCATTTGTGAAATTTGTTTTATAAAACCATGAATTTATCGCTCACTAGGTTCGAGAACTTCTTTTGTTTTATCAAATGGACTTTGTCTAAAAGGATGAATGGCTTGATTAAAATATCCCTTCGGATAATTGGCTTCAGTCACACCAGTTGCAGATGGCCAGACTTTTTCAGGCAAATAATGGGTTCCAAACATTCTGTCAATAAACGGGAAAATGGTAGCAAAATTCTTTCCATAATGTTCAGATTCTACACAATGATGCCAATGATGGTATTGTGGCGTGGCAAAAATATGCTTTATAAATCCAAATTCAATCCTTGTATTGGCATGAATTAAAACAGCGTGAATGGCCATGAAAATAATATATACGTTGAAAGTTAAAGTCGAAAATCCAAATACATACAACGGAATAAAAGCCATGGATCTTGTTACAAAAATATCAACAAAATGGGTACGAGAACCCGCTAACCAATCCATATTTTCTGTAGAATGATGAATTGAATGAAAACGCCACAAAAATAAATGACTGTGAAAAAACCTGTGTGTCCAATATTGAAATAAATCGGCAACAAAAAAAGCAATAAATAATTCTATTAAAAAAGGCAAACTATTAATTTTTGCTTGAAATCCAGAAAGTCCCATCCAACCAAAAAATAGTGTGGCTGGCTGTTTGGTTATGGCTCCAAAAAATTGAATCAACAAATGACTCACTACAAAATACGTTAAATCTGTTCGCCATTCCACATGGAACTTTTTCTGATCTGGTCGTTTAGGAAAAACCATTTCTATAGGAATAAAAATTACAGCCATTAAAAATAAATCCAATAATAACCAATCCAATCCCAAATGCACACTTTTGCTGGTAACATCGCTTGGCGCAACATTAAATCCGCCTAAAACAATAGTAGCTGTACAAATTAAAATACCGTACAAAGCCCATTTCTTTTGTTTACTTAATATAAAACTCAACACGGCAAAAAAGAAGGAAGCAATAATAACGGCGGTCAATAACATTTTCATGGATTCACCCTTATACACTTCTCTAAATTCAGGAGTAGTCAACCATTCGGGATATTTAAAACATAAAACTGCTAAGAAAGATAGTACTCCTAAAAAAACAGAAATATATCCGCTTATTTTCCCTTCACCCATTTTTATTGTGGTCTTCATTTAAATATGATTTTTCTGCTAAAATAATAAAAATTAGAAATAATTGTTGAAATTTTTTCAAATAATTTCGCCAGTAAAAACTTTGTACCTTTGCAATTGTAAAAAATTAAAAATGCGCATAGATATTATTACACTTTTACCAGATTTATTAAGAAGCCCATTTGAAGCATCTATTATGAAACGCGCCATTGATAAAGGATTGGTGGAAGTGCATTTTCATAATTTAAGAGATTATACAACCAACAAACAAAAATCGGTAGATGATTATCCGTTTGGTGGAGGTGCAGGAATGGTCATGAATGTGCAACCTATTGATGATTGCATCACACATTTAAAATCACAAAGATCCTACGACGAGATTATATATATGACACCAGATGGTGAAACTTTAAATCAAAAAATGGCAAACTCCATGTCGATGTTGCAAAATATAATTATTTTATGTGGACATTATAAAGGTGTTGACCAGCGTGTTCGTGATCATCTTATTACCAAAGAAATTTCGATTGGCGATTATGTTTTGTCTGGTGGTGAATTGGGCGCTTTGGTTTTATCTGATGCATTAATAAGATTAATTCCAGGAGTTTTAAGCGATGAAACTTCGGCTTTGACTGATAGTTTTCAGGACAATTTACTTTCGGGACCAATTTATACTCGCCCAGCTGATTATAAAGGCTGGAAAGTTCCAGAAGTTTTAACTAGTGGAAATTTTGCGAAAATTGACAAGTGGAGAGAAGATAGGGCTTATGAACACACCAAAAATAGAAGACCAGATCTGCTTGAAGAGTAGCAAAAATTACGAATTACAAATTACGAATTATGATCTAATATAAAGAAAAATAGATAACTTAATGATTTACATATTATTACAAATAAAAAAAACATTGAAAAAATTCGTAATTCGTAATTCGTAATTCGTAATTCTTTTTTATATTTGCACTCCATTAGACCAACCTCTGGCGAAATCCGTGAATGTTGCTCCGATTTAAAACCATTATTAAAATAATTATCATGGCAGATTTAATGAAATTCGTTAAAGACGAATTTGTAACAAAAAAAGATTTCCCAGTTTATGCAGCTGGAGATACTATCACCGTTTATTACGAAATTAAAGAGGGTGAAAAAACTAGAACTCAGTTTTTTAA
>NZ_JANLVD010000129.1:0-13311 GCF_031363805.1 Flavobacterium sp.
ACATTTACCAATCAAACTGCCAGAAGTCGAGAAATATCTACCCACCGAAGATGGACAACCACCATTAGGAAATGCAACGGTTTGGGCTTGGAACATTGAAACCAATGAAGTTGTCAGTTCGAGCGCAGTCGAGAACAAAACTATATTTCCATTAGAACTCAACACGATGCCAGGCTGGGCGGGAAGTTCGTGGTATTGGATGCGTTATATGGATGCGCACAATGAGAATGAATTTGCGAGTAAAGAAGCACTCGATTATTGGCAAAATGTCGATTTGTATATTGGCGGAAGCGAACATGCGACTGGACATTTGTTGTATTCTCGTTTTTGGAACAAATTTTTAAAAGATAAAGGATTTGCACCTATGGAAGAACCCTTTAAAAAATTGATTAATCAGGGAATGATTTTGGGTAATTCTGCATACTTCACTATTAATAATTATGAGATTTCCATACCGGAAATATTAAAAAATTCAAATTTTAAAATTAGAATTATCAAAAGAGAATATCCAATTTCTCAAAAATGCCAGCAGAATTACCAAGAGTTAATTTTTGATGATATAAAAAAAGCATTAATGGTGCAGCCAGAATATTATGAAGATTTCGATGAATTTTGTAATGATTTACTTGACTGCTTTGTAAATGTAAATGAAAAATATTTTTATTGGTTTGTCGAATTTGAAATGAAGATTGATAATTATCAAGTGATATCTGAAACAATGTTTATTGGAAAGCAAAAATTTCTTTTAAAAAGTAATGATGTCTTTCCTTTCGAAGTACATGATTTAGGTAAAATATTAAATAAATTAAACGAACTAGGATTTAATATTAGCAATATTCTTACAGAAACTATTAAAATAAAAAAGATTGAAAAGTTAGAAGAAGGTATTGGTATTGCAAATAATATATCACAAAGACCGTTTCCGGTTCCAATTAATTTAATCAATGATACAACAGGAGAGTTATATATTGACAGATTTGTCAAAGAAGTTAAAGGATTTGAGAAAGAATTCTTCATTAAAAGTGATGATGATAAATTTTATTGTTACCGTGAAATCGAAAAAATGTCAAAATCTAAATACAACGTAGTCAATCCAGACGATATTTGTAATGAATACGGCGCAGATACTTTACGTTTGTATGAAATGTTTCTAGGTCCGCTAGAACAGGCGAAACCTTGGAATACAGCAGGAATTACAGGAGTTTTTGGGTTTTTAAAGAAATTATGGCGTTTGTATTTTGATGATAATGGATTGATTGTTACCAATAACGAACCCTCAAAAGAAAACTTAAAATCGTTACACAAAACCATTAAAAAAGTAACGGAAGATATTGAGGATTTCTCATTCAACACTTCTGTAAGTCAGTTTATGATTTGCGTGAATGAGTTGCAAACACAAAATTGTCACGACAGCGCTATTTTAGAACCGTTGGCTATTTTAATTTCGCCTTATGCGCCACATATTGCTGAGGAATTGTGGTTTAGATTGAAAGATTCAAAAATTGAAGAATTAAAAGATTACAAAGGAATTTCTGAAGAAGCATTTCCTATTTACGACGAGAAATATTTGGTGGAATCCGACAAAGAATATCCAGTTTCATTCAATGGAAAAATGCGTTTTACCATTAGTTTACCTTTGGATTTAACGCCAGCCCAAATTGAAGAAATCATCATGAAAGACGAACGCACCATCAAACAACTCGATGGGAATATGCCCAAAAAGATAATAATTGTTACTGGAAAAGTAATTAATTTGGTAGGATAAAAAAGCAGTTATGACTCTCCGTAACTAATGATAAATTATTATTTCAGCCACGAATTACACAAATTAGCACGAATTTTTTAAGATAATGAATAGAAATTTGTGTTAATTTGTGTAATTCGTGGCAAACCTTTTGTTCGCAATTAAAGATAGTGCGATTTGCGGATAGTAGTAAAGTTAAAACGCATATATCAATGCCAAATTGACATTCAAAATATTTGGCTTACAATTTGATATTAATTTGATAACTTTATCAATCAATTTAAAATCAAATAAAAATGGGAATAAGTTATATCATACTAGCTGGAGCAATTATGTTGGCCAGCTGGTTAGTCAGTTCAAGACTAAAAAGTAAATTTGAATATTATTCTAAATTGCAGTTGCAAAATGGAATGTCTGGACAGGAAATAGCAGAAAAAATGTTGGCAGATCATGGTATTCGAGATGTAAGAGTCATTTCGACACCTGGAAGTTTGACCGATCATTATAATCCGACAGACAAAACGGTAAATTTGAGCGAAGCGGTTTACAATCAAAGAAATGCAGCAGCAGCAGCTGTTGCCGCACACGAATGTGGTCATGCCGTTCAGCATGCGCAAGCTTACCAATGGTTGACCATGCGTTCAAAACTAGTGCCTGTAGTGAATATTGCCTCAAATTATATGCAATGGATTTTGTTGGCCGGAATTTTAATGATTAGAACTTTTCCGCAATTACTATTAATTGGAATTATAATTTTTGCAGCCACAACCTTGTTTTCATTGGTCACTTTACCTGTTGAATATGACGCGAGTAATCGTGCTTTGGCTTGGCTAAAAAACAAAAACATGCTCAATCCAGCCGAATATGCTGGTGCCGAAGATTCATTAAAATGGGCAGCAAGAACCTATGTGGTTGCGGCTTTAGGATCTATAGCTACATTGTTGTACTATGTTTCTATCTATATGAACAGAAGGTAATATGAAATAAATTAGTTTTTAAAATCCGTTTCGAAAGAAGCGGATTTTTTTTATCGAATAAATGTAAGTTACATTTTAATCAAGTTTTCTCTAAGCAAATCTGCATATGCAGCAATTACATTTTTGTCAAAATAAGGTTCTTCGTCAATTCTTCCTATGAAATTGATGTTGGTTTTTTTCAGTATGATATCTTCGGTTGATTTGTTTTCTTTACCAGAAAAAATAATGCCGCCAATTGCCAAATTTCTATTTTGTAATGCTTCAATAGTCAATAAAGTGTGGTTGATGCTACCCAAATAATGGCGTGATACTATTATTACTTTGTAATCAGGTTTTATTAAATCAATAATACAATCTGTTTCATTTAATGGCACAAACAGTCCGCCAGCACCTTCAATCACAAGATGATTTTTGGTAATTGGTTCAATAATTTTTTTTAAATCGATGGTAATTCCGTCAATTTGAGCCGCAAGGTGTGGACTTGCAGGAGTATTTAACTGATAACTGTTCTCAAAAATTTGACTTTTAGTATTGGAAAAGTATGATTGCACTTTGTGACTGTCTGAAATATCCAAATCGCCTGCTTGAATTGGTTTCCAATAATCTGCTTCCAAAGCTTCTACAATGATTGAGGAAGCAATGGTTTTACCAACATCGGTTGAAATTCCTGTTATAAATAGTTTCATATTTTTAGCCACTGATGACGCGGATTAAACGGATTTGCGCAGATTTTTAATCTTTTCTGTTGTTTGTAAAAATAAGCCTTTTTATTTCTGGTTTCTCTCCAAAATTTAATAATAATCCTATTTCAATATTTGTTGCTTTTAGATAGTTTAAAGTTTGGCTATAGTGTGCTTTTACCAAATGATCACAAGCTTTTAATTCTAAGATTATTAAATCCTCAATAAGCAAATCTGCATAAAAGTCACCAACCAAGACATTTTTATAATGCACTTTTATTTGTCTTTGAGCTTCCACTTTAAACCCTTTAGATTTCAATTCGAAATACATTGCATTTTGATATACTTTTTCAAGAAATCCGTATCCAAGTTCATTATAAACTTCGTAAAAAACTTTTAAAATTGATTCTGATAATTCTTTATGTAAAATTTCACTCATTATTTTTTATTTAAAATTAAAATCCGTTTAATCCGCGTTATCTGTGGCTAAAACACAAAGTTACTCAACAAACCCAATACATCCGAAATTTCTTTTTCACTATTATAACTATGCAAACAAATTCGCAATCTTTCTTGACCTTCAGGAACGGTTGGCGACAAAATGGCTTTGGCATCAAAACCTTTTTCTTGCAATTGTTTGGCAATGTTTTTTACTTTTTCATTGCCAGGAATTATGGCAGATTGAATCGCAGATTTACTTCTCACAAATAGTGGTTTTAATCCTAATATGTTCTTTTCTTGATTGAAATGAATGATATTATGACGAAGTTTTTCGATGGTTTCTTTTTCCGATTGCAATTGATGATAGGCCATTAAAATTGTTGCTACTGAATGTGGCGATAACCCTGTGGTGTAAATAAAACTTCTTGCAAAGTTGATTAAATAATCCTTAAGATCCTGACTTCCTAGAATAGCTGCACCGTGGCAACCCAGACCTTTCCCAAATGTCATAATCCTAGCGAATATTTTATTTTGCAATCCTAAACTTTGTATTAATCCTTCTCCTTTTTCACCAAAAACGCCCAAAGCATGTGCTTCATCAACAACTAGAAGGCAATTGTATTTCTCCGAAACTTGTATTAATTCTTCAAAATTTGGCGTGTCGCCATCCATAGAGAAAATAGATTCTGTAACTATATAGATTTCGATATTTTTAATTTTTAATTCTAAATTTTTAATTTTCTGCTCTAAATCTTCGAAATCATTGTGATTAAATTTGTATGATTTGGCATTTGACATTATGATGCCATCCCGAATGGATGCATGACACAATTCGTCGTATAAAATAATATCATTTCGTTGAGGAATAGAACCAAAAAACCCAACATTGGCATCATAACCAGAATTGAAAATTATGGCTGTTTCAGCAAGGTGAAAATTGGCAATAAAATTTTCTGTTTCTTGGTATAAAATATGATTTCCTGATAGCAATCTGGAACCTGTTGCACCATTTGTTTTTATATTTTTATCTAATAGAAATTGATGTGTTTCATTAAAAATTGATTCTGATTTTGCAAATCCTAAGTAATCGTTTGATGAAAAATCGATTAAAGCATTTGGTAATGACAGTTTTCTAAAAGCATTCTCTTGCTTTCGAGTTTGTAGTTTTAAGGAAAGGTTATTTGGAAAATTCATGGTGTAAATTTATGAATTTAAAAATATAATGATAATTTGTGTTGCTATTTTTAGCCCAGATAGCAGTGAAAATCCTTTTTTGCAATTTGTCACACTGAGCTTGTCGAAGTGTAAAATTGCAAAAAAGATTGTAACGAATAGCTGGATTAGCTCCAAAAAAAAAGTCACACACTGTATGACTTTTTAAACTTTTTTTACTAATTATTTTAATCTACTAAAACTATTACTTTATTTTCTTTAATTTCAATAGTTCCAGACAATATGGGCAATGAATAATTTTGCTCATCGATTTTGGTAAAAAACGGCACAACATCTTTATTAAAATGAAAATTCGTTGCATTTATTTTTACATTTCCCTTTTGAAGCAACGAAACTATTGGAGCGTGGTTGTTTAAAATTTGAAAACTACCATCTACTCCGGGAAGTGTGATGGAATTGATTTCTCCTTTAAACAAAGATCTTTCTGGTGATACTATTTCTAAAATCATAATTTCTAAAATTACGAATTACGAATTACAAATTACGAGTTTATAATTCGTAATTCGTAATTCGTAATTCATTTTAAGCGTCTGCTAACATTTTTTCTCCTGCTTCGATAGCGTCTTCGATAGTTCCTTTTAGATTAAAGGCAGCTTCTGGCAAGTGGTCTAATTCACCATCAATAATCATATTAAATCCTTTGATAGTATCTTTTATGTCTACCAAAACGCCTTTTAATCCTGTAAATTGTTCTGCAACGTGGAAAGGTTGAGATAAGAAACGTTGTACACGTCTTGCTCTTGAAACGGCCAATTTATCTTCTTCTGATAATTCCTCCATACCTAGAATTGCAATAATATCTTGCAATTGTTTGTATTTTTGAAGTATTTCTTTCACTCTTTGTGCACAATCATAATGCTCATCACCCAAAATTTGAGGAGTAAGAATTCTTGAAGTAGAATCCAATGGATCCACTGCTGGATAAATACCTAATTCAGCAATTTTACGAGACAATACAGTTGTTGCATCAAGGTGAGCAAATGTTGTTGCTGGTGCTGGATCTGTTAAATCATCTGCAGGAACATAAACTGCTTGTACAGATGTAATAGAACCTTTGTTAGTTGAGGTAATACGCTCTTGCATAGCACCCATTTCGGTAGCCAATGTTGGTTGGTAACCCACCGCTGATGGCATACGACCTAAAAGTGCTGAAACCTCAGAACCCGCTTGAGTAAAACGAAAAATGTTATCAACAAAGAAAAGAACATCTTTACCTTGATCTGAACCTGCACCATCACGGAAATATTCTGCGATAGACAACCCCGAAAGTGCTACACGAGCACGCGCTCCTGGTGGCTCATTCATTTGTCCAAAAACGAAAGTGGCTTTTGACTCTCTCATCCCTGGCATATCAACTTTAGACAAATCCCATCCTCCATTTTCCATAGAGTGCATGAAATCGTCGCCATATTTTATAATTCCTGACTCCAACATTTCACGAAGTAAGTCATTTCCTTCACGTGTACTTTCACCTACTCCTGCGAATACCGAAAGTCCACCGTGACCTTTTGCGATGTTGTTAATTAATTCCTGAATCAAAACTGTTTTACCAACACCAGCACCACCAAACAATCCAATTTTTCCACCTTTTGAGTATGGTTCAATTAAATCGATTACTTTGATACCTGTAAATAAAACTTCTGACGAGGTAGATAAATCCTCAAATTTTGGAGCCTGACGGTGAATAGACATTCCGTTTTCTCCAGTTTTAGGCAATTCTGCTAAACCATCAATGGCATCACCAATTACGTTGAACAAACGTCCGTAAACGTCTGGTCCAATTGGCATTTTGATTGGATTTCCAGTTCCTACAACTTCGTAACCTCTACTTAAACCATCTGTGGAGTCCATAGAAATGGTACGAACTGTATTCTCACCAATATGTGATTGTACTTCTAATACTAATAGTGTTCCGTCTTTTTTAGTGATTTCTAACGAATCATAAATTTTTGGAAGTTCAACGTCTTTACCGTTAAAAACTACATCAACTACTGGTCCAATGATTTGAGCAACTTTTCCTATTACTTTTGACATGCTTATGTATTTATTAAATAGCTATTTGAGTTTGAAGAAAATATGTCTATTTTCAGAGTGCAAAGATAATTTTTTTAAAATAAACAATCAATATTTTTTTATAAAAAAATTTGATTGTTTAAAACGAATTTTTTTGAGTCGATTAGGAATCTGAATTTAACAAAAAAACCACCAATTAAAATTGATGGTTTTGATATATTTTAATAAAAATTATTGATTATTATTTCCTATAACTTTTGGAAACTGAATAGCATAATTACCTAAATCTACAGGTCTAAAAGTAGAACCATATTTGGCATTAATTGCTTTCATGAATTCATTGGCAATTAAGGCATAACCTCTTGGAGACGGATGAACACCATCTAGAGAAAAAGCACCACCCACCAAGAAAGAAGATGATAAATGATATTGTCCAAATCGAACACCACCATTTGCCACTTGACTTAATAATGCATTAGCATCAACAAATGCTAGTCCTTTTGAGGTAGCTAGTGATTTAATTGTAACATTAAATGCATCAGTTGCAGTTTTTAATTCTGCAACTTCTGTTGGAACCAAAATATCTTTGTCTCTTAAGGGGAAACTAATTCCGAATTTATTTATAGATGCAGGAGCCAATGGATTTGATGAACCAATAACACCTCTAGTAGCTAACAATACTAAGTCATTTTTAGTTGCTTGTCTTGCTTGACCATATATCGCACCAAAAGCCCCCGCAGTTGCTGCTCCTAAAGTAGGTGTAAATGCAGTTGTTATCTGTACAGATAAATTAGGCAATGATTCGTCTGATATAAGTAATGGATTTGCAACAGTTTTAGATAATAAGTTTATTCTATCTCCAGCACTCAGGGCAGTTAATACTTGTTTTAATGGACCATACAAACTTGTATTCAAAGCATCAATAGTACCATCGCCAACAGTTGTATTTCCTCCACCCAAAAGACTTGAAGTAATAGGATTATAAGGCACAGTAGTGAAATTAGGAATAGTTGTTACATAAGGAATATTTCCAATAACACCTTTTGCGCCTGCAGAAGTTAATGTTGTTACCAATGCTGTATATGTAGCATCAAAACCTACACCTGGCGCGCCAGCAGATGGAGTAATTGGGTTTGATCCATCTCCTCCGGATAATGCATAACCTAAAACATCATTATTTCCAATCCAAAGCGAAAAGAATGTTGGTGTTTGTGCCATTGCATCTGCCAAAACAGAAGTCGTTGCACTCGAAGCAAATCGAACGAAATATGGATTTGCAGTTGGAGGATTAGTGCCTAATCCAGCAGGACTTCCATATCCTGGAGCCAATAAATGAAAACTTTTTGCACCAGGAACTCCCATATTATTGTATGGACCTGCTGCTGAAATGGCAGGATTGAAAACTTCTGTTGTTGAAATGCCACCTACAATAGGTCCAATAATAGGATTGTTATTTATTACAGCGTTTACACTAAATCTTGGTCCAAATGCTGGATTTGGGTTGCCTCCAAATAATAAACCTCCTACATTATCATTCATAAAAGGAATTTTAAACGCCCCACCACCAACAAGTTTGAATTGTGTGGCAAGAATGTTAGTGTAAGAACCTTTTTGACCTTCTCTAAATAAAGCACTATCACTAAATCCCGCCGTTAGCGAATTTCCTAATGCTACATATTTTGAAAAGTTGGCTGAACCAGCAACTACTGGAACTTCTGGCTCAATGACAACTGTTTCATCATCTTTATTACACGCTACCAAGCTAATTGATGCTATAAGTAACCATTTTATATTTTTTATCATTTTTTGAATCTTAAAAGTTAGTATTTGAATTTATGGATTAATAGTCCAAGAAGCATAATATTGTTGCCCAATGGCTCCAGCACCAACTACTTGAATATAATCTTTACCTCCTAAGTTTGCTGCTCCCAATTTAAATACTGATTTTAAAATAGGAACTGCATAATTTATTTGTGCGTCGAAAACTACATTTTCTGGAACTATTCCATCTACGAAAGAAGATTGCCATAAATATTCGTTATTCCACTTAACGTTTGTATTGAAACCGAAATTTTTAAACAATCTGTCGTTTCCTAACGATGCCTTTACTCTATGTTTTGGAGTATTAAAACCAGCTTCAAAACTAGGGTCGCTTGCTTGGTCAAAATCAAATTGAGAATAATTATAACTTGCACTTAATTCGAAAGTTTTATATACTCTTCTTGATATTCCAACCCCTAAACCTAATGATTTGATTTCAGATTTTGAATTTGTGTACACTTGGTAAGTTCTAGTATCTTTATTTGCTAATGCTGAAACTCCCGAGGCTGTTCCTGCAGTACCATAATACGGAGTTATTACATTGGCAGTGTTTAAGAAATCATTATAAATATTATAATAACCATTGATGTCTATTGAAAAGTTTTCAACTATAGATCTGTAACCTAATTCTATTGCTTTTACTTTTTCAGGTTTTACTAATCCAGGAGTGGCTACGACTAATTTAGAAGCATCACCTGAAGCTGCAAATGCCACCGCAGATGTAGAGGTGTAAGAATTATTATATGCATTTTGTCCAGTTAAAGTTACTGTAGCTGGGTTTCCAGCCAATTGTCCAGCAGTACTTACATTTCTAGTCTCTACGTATCTGTCTAAATTTTCTGGAGCAGATCCAATAAGTGCAAACGGTCCTAAATCTAAACCAATATATTGATCTTGCGTTGAAGGGTTACGGAAGCCTGTTTGAAACGAAGCTCTTAAATTGTGTTGTTTATTAGCTCCAGCTGCATAAGTCAAAGACACTCTTGGAGAAAAACTGCCATCAAAGTTTTTTGATTTATCATAACGAACAGATCCTGTAAACTTGGCTCTGTCATCTGCAAATTTCTTTTGCAACTGAGTATAAACTCCGTATTCGCTATATTCGATTGGACCATCGTAATCTGTAAAAATAGAACCTTCTGAATTTAAAATATATTTTCTACCAGATCCTCCAACTTGAATTTCTGCAAAGTCAATTAAATCTTTTAAATTATAATTTAAATCTGTATGGTATAATTTAGATTGGTCTTTAAATTTTGCGCCTTTTGTAAAATCATCATCAGCAATAACAGTTGCTAAAGCTTGTTTAAATTCTGGTGATCCTGGTTCAAATCTTGCATTTCTAGGTGCATTTGGATTTGATGGATCAATATTTGGAGTAAGATTTAGTCCTGGGGATTGATTTGTGTTTGCAAATGTTCTAGCATATGTAGCCGCCTCAGATGGGCTTAATAATTGTCCAGTTGTTGGAGAAATTATTGTAGCACTTGACAATCCGTAAGCTCTTCCGTAATCTGTAAACCAGTTGGTGTCTGATTTTGCAGCTCTGTTTACATTCCAAGCAGCGAAACGCATATCATAGGAATCTCCTGCTGTTTCTGTAGTAGCATAGAGTCTTGCGAAGAAATTTTTACCTTTTATTTCCAATTTAGATTGATCCATAAAGAAATTTTTCAATGCATATCTGTTTGCACCTTGATAAATAGTGTTACCAAACCCTAGTTTATGTTGTAAGATAATTTCAAAATCATTGTCAAAAGGTCTAAAATGTAATGAAAAATCTGCTTTTATACTTTTAATTTTGTTATCTGTTAAATCTTGTTCTCTGTAACCATTTCTACTTACTTGACCTACATTGGGAACAAAAGTTGTAACTTCATCTCCATACAAATTAAGACCGTCGTAATTTTGATTTGTTGCATGACCAACATTTCCATTGGTCACTCCACCAGCAACTACATTTCTGTCGTCAGAAGCAATCCATTCTCTTGCAGAAAGTACTGAAAAATTTGCTTTTCCAGCAAAATGTCTTGAGAATTTTTTTGCGGCTCTAATTCCGAAATCATAAAATGCATTATCACCTGCTGCAACTTGTGAAGTTTGCCCAGTTTTAAAATAAGTTGAAATACCTTCTTTAGTAAACGGGTTTTTACTATTCATAAACATAATACCGTTAAAAGCATTAGCTCCATAAAGTGCAGAAGACGCACCTGGCAAAACCTCGACGCTAGCAACATCTATATCAGATATACCAATTAGATTTCCCAATACGAAGTTTAGTGCTGGTGATGAATTATCCATTCCGTCAACCAACTGCATAAAACGTGTATTGGCAACTGTTGCAAATCCACGAGTGTTTATAGATTTGAAAGAAAAACTACTGGTATTGAAATGAACATCTTTTAGATTTTCTAAACCCTCATAAAATGAAGGCGCTGTGGTATTTTTAATTTCTTTGAGACCCATTCGCTCAATAGTTACTGGAGATTCTAAAATTCTCTCTGGTGCTCTTGAAGCTGAAACTACAATCTCATTCAAAGTTGTTGTTGACTCTTCAGCCAAAACAATGACAACCATTTCTTCTTTGGCTGTTAATTGAACACTTTTATTGGCGAATCCCAACATAGAAACCTCTATCTCCAAAGGATAGTTTTTCGTGGTTTTTATTTTGAATTCTCCTGTAAAATCTGTCACAGCACCTGCTGATTCTCCTACAATTTTTACATTGGCGCCTGGAATTGGCTGGCTGGCTACATCAGTAACCCTTCCTGAAATTGTATTTTGCGCATATGAAAGTCCGCAAAGAAACAAGATCAAAATAGTAAAGTACATTCTCATTCGATTTGATTTTTTTGGTTTATGAGGGCAAATTACAAAAAAATTTGTTAAAAAATAAAAAAGCGAGATAAAATCTCGCTTTTCGTAAAAATATAAATGTTTTTTTGTTTATTCCACAGTTACTGATTTTGCTAAGTTTCTGGGTTGATCTACATTACATCCTCTCATTACTGCAATATGATATGATAATAATTGTAAAGGAATGGTTGTTAAAAGTGGAGATAGTGCATCTGATGTTTCAGGTATTTCAATGACATGATCTGCTAAATCACGAACTTGTGTATCACCTTTGGTAACAACAGCTATTATTTTTCCACTTCTTGATTTTATTTCTTGAATATTGCTAACCACTTTGTCATAGTGACCTTGTTTTGGAGCGATAACTACAACGGGCATTTGCTCATCGATTAATGCAATTGGACCATGTTTCATTTCTGCGGCTGGATATCCTTCTGCATGAATATAGGATATTTCTTTTAATTTTAAAGCTCCTTCAAGTGCAACGGGGAAATTATAACCTCTTCCTAAATACAGGAAATTGGTCGCGTCTTTGAATACGGAAGCAATTTGTTTTGCTTTTTCATTTGTAGATAATGCTTCAGCTACTTTTTCAGGAATCATTTCCAGTTCTAATAAGTATCTATGATAATCTGAGTTTGAAAGCGTTCCTCTGGCTTTTGCCAATCGAAGTGCTATCATGGTTAAAACTGTAATTTGTGTTGTGAAAGCTTTGGTTGATGCTACGCCAATCTCTGGTCCTGCGTGAGTATAAGCTCCAGCATGGGTTTCTCTAGATATTGATGATCCAACTACATTGCAAACACCAAAAACGAAAGCTCCTTTTTCTTTGGCTAATTTTATAGCAGCAAGTGTATCGGCAGTTTCTCCTGATTGAGATATTGCAATTAAAACATCTTTATCATTTATAATAGGGTTTCTATATCTAAATTCTGAAGCATATTCAACTTCTACAGGAATTCTAGCAAACTCTTCAAATATATATTCAGCCACTAAACCTGCGTGCCAAGAAGTTCCACAAGCCACTATCAATATACGTTGTGCATTGGCAAACTTTTCGATATTATCATCGATACCTGCCATTTTAATTAATCCAGTATTTGCATGCAAACGACCACGATACGTATCTTTTATTACACTTGGTTGCTCATAAATTTCTTTCATCATAAAATGATCGTAACCACCTTTTTCAATTTGCTCCAAATTCATTTTAAGCTCTTGAATGTAAGGATCAACCAACGAATCGTCTTTTATTTTACGAACTTTCATGGGTTTGTGCAATCTTACAATAGCCATTTCTTCATCTTCCAGATATATTGCATTGGCAGTATATTCTATAAAAGGGGAAGCATCTGAAGCGATAAAAAATTCATTTTCTCCAATTCCAATAGCCAAAGGGCTTCCCAATCTTGCCACAACTATTTCGTCTGGTTTTTGTTTGTCAAAAACACAAATGGCATAAGCTCCAACAACTTGATTTAAAGCTATTTGGACTGCTTTTCCAAGTTTTACATTTTCTTTCTTTTGGACATCTTCAATTAGATTT
>NZ_JANLVD010000134.1:0-3751 GCF_031363805.1 Flavobacterium sp.
TATTTTTGTAAAATGATGCGGGAGTGAAACTCAATATGCGCCGAAGATGATATTTTTTGAGTAAGCTGAATTAAATAAAAATCGCCACCAGCCAAATCCAATTTTGCAGATTTTTTAAGTTGCGCCGAAACTGTTAATAAATCCACTGGTTGAGAATCATTAAACAAGGTAACTATGGCTTCAAAAATATATTTATGCGAATCTTTATAAAAAGCATCTGGTTGCAAAATGTCAATTACCTCATCAACCCCTTTTTTATCAATCATCATGGCACCCAATACTGCTTCCTCCAAATCCAATACTTGCGGAGGCAGTTTGCCTTTTTCTAGGTTTATTATAGTAGTTTTATCTACTCTTACTGGGTTTATATTCTTGAAATTTTCCATGTTGCGAATGTAGCAATAAAATAAAAATTATTATTTTTGAATTGTAATTATAAAATGTTTATAACTATTATATTTTGTTGATAACCAAAAAAAAATCCGAAACTATAAGGCTTCGGATCAACATCATAAAAGTAGGTTTTTTATTCTTTGAATTCGCCCATTTTACTGTATTTGTCCATTCTCTGAGCTACAAGTTCTGCTGTTGATAAATCTTTTAATTCTCTGAATCCTTTGAGAATATATTCTTTCACAGATTTGAAAGCAGTAGGTTTGTCATAGTGTGCACCTCCTAGCGGTTCTGGAATAACACCATCAACTAACTTTTGAGTCAACATATCTTTGGAAGTTAATTTTAATGCTTCGGCTGCTTGCTCTTTGTATTCCCAGCTTTTCCATAAAATAGAAGAACATGATTCTGGTGAAATAACTGAATACCAAGTATTTTCCATCATGTAAACACGATCTCCAACACCTATTCCTAGTGCGCCACCTGATGCACCTTCGCCAACTATGACCGTAATAATGGGAACTTTTAAACGTATCATTTCAAAAATATTTCTTGCAATGGCTTCACCTTGACCGCGCTCTTCTGCTTCTAAACCTGGATAAGCTCCTGGTGTGTCAATTAATGTTAAAACCGGTATTCCAAATTTTTCTGCCATTTTCATCAATCGCAATGCTTTGCGATATCCTTCCGGATTTGCCATGCCAAAATTTCGGAATTGACGCATTTTGGTGTTGATTCCCTTTTGCTGACCTACAATCATAAATGACTGGTCTCCTATTCTACCCAATCCACCAATCATGGCTTTATCATCTTTAAAACCTCTGTCTCCAAAAAGTTCTAGAAAAGTATCGCCGCAAAGTGCTTTTATGTGTTCTAGTGTGTAAGGTCTACTTGGATGACGAGATAGTTGGACTCTTTGCCAAGCTGTCAAGTTTTGATATATCTGCTTTTTGGTTTCTTCTAGCTTTTTATTGATTTGCTCACAAGTAGTAGTCACATCAACATTTGATTCTTGACCTATTACTTGACATTTATCCAACTGATCTTCAAGTTCTTTTATAGGCAATTCAAAATCTAAATACTCCATAAGATTTTATTTTTGTTATTTTTAGATTAGCAAATATAGTTTTAAATTTAAAGATTGTAAAATTTAAACTCCGAAACATTGTTTTTTATAGCAATTATATCCATTAATAATGTAATGAAAAGCAAATATGTCGAGTATAATTTTTTATTAACAATCTTCATTACTGACTCGTAATTCACAATTTATATTTTACCTTTGACCTCTCATAAAAAATAAGATTATGGTTTATAAATTTAGAGTAATCCTTGACAATGAAGACGATGTTTTTAGAGATATTGCGATACTTTCAGACGACACTTTAGAAGATTTGCACAACGCTATTTTCAATTCCTTTGGATTTGATGGTATGGAAGTTGGATCATTTTACACTTGTGATGATACTTGGAATCAGGAAGACGAAATTTCTCTTTTTGATACTGGCGATGTACTTGGTGAACAAAAAATAATGAGCGATTACCAACTAGCTGATATTTTAGATAAAGAAAATACCAAAATAATATACGTTTATGATTTTATAAACATGTGGACGTTTTTAGTAGAATTGGCATCAATCGAAGAAATTTCTGTTGGTGCAATTTATCCCGAAACCATATTTTCTCATGGCGAAATGCCCGAAGATTCCGGAGAGAAAATATTTGAGTCTGATATGGAACAAGAAAATTATAATGAATTTGAAGACGATCTAGATGATGACGATTTAGATATGTTTGAAAGCGATAATAATTTTGAAGATTTTGGGTTTGAGGAGAATTGGAATTGAGTAAAGAGAAAAGAGAAAAGAGAAAAGAGCCAAGAAGCAAGAGTAAAAGTTTAAAATCTAAATTCTTCTGCGTTTTTTTTGTCTCTTGCTTCTTACATCTTGCTTCTTACATCTTGCTTCTTGTCTCTTGTCTCTTGCTTCTTTCTTCTTACATCTTGCTTCTTACATCTTGCTTCTTGACTCTTAAACTTTAATCTAAAAAAATAAAAAAATGATCAACTTATTCAATACTCATATCGAGAGTTTATCCATACACCGCGTAGGAAATAAAAGCCGCAACGAGGAAATTTTCTTATCTGACCAAACTTTTTCATTGAACGACGAAATTGTACCACTTATAAAAGAGTTTTTCCTAAAACCTTTTCGCGACAAAGAAGAAAACTATTTTCAATTTGCCCACGATGTGGATTTAGAATACAATGAAATGTACAAATTTGCACATGAAATTTTTGAAAACCCAAGCAAAACTCATGATATTTCTAAGCAAATTACGAAACATCTTTTTGAACAATCAAACCATCCACATATTAAAAATGGCGAAGTCTACGTGACGCATTTGACCAATATTTCTATTGATAATAATGTGGTTGATGCTATTGGTATTTTTAAAAGTGAATTGAAAGCTGATTTCCTGCAATTTGAGGAAAAGGGAACGGCACTGGAAATGATATTGCAACAAGGCATCAATTTAAATAAATTGGATAAAGGTTGTTTGATTTTTAATTACAAGAAAGAAGAAGGATACAAGATTTTAACGGTTGATAGCAACAGGTATGATGCAAGATATTGGTTAGAACATTTCCTTTCAGTTGATGCATTTCAAGATGAGAATTTCAAAACCAAAAAATATTTGAAATTTTGTCAAGATTTCGCCAAAGAAGTAGTGCTTCCGGCAGAAGACAAAAAGGAAGAAGTCATGTTTATGAATAGATCTGTAAACTATTTTGCTAAAAACGACGAATTTGAAGAAAGCAATTTCTTGAATGAAGTTTTAGATAATCCTGATTTAATTTCAGAATTTAAAAGCTATAAAGTCGACAAAGGTGAGAAATACAGCATTGAAGATTTAACAAGTTTTCCTATAGCCAATGCGGCCGTTTCGGATGCTAGAAGAAGCATTAAAAACGTTATCAATCTGGATACACACATTCAAATTAAATTAGATTTTATAAATCCCGAAAGTGCAGAAAAATATGTGGAAAAGGGTTGGGATGAAGAGAAGCAAATGTATTATTACTTAGTTTATTTTAATAAGGAAGAGAAATCTTAAATAATATTTCAAATAAACTTTCTCAAATGTTGATTATTAAGTAACTTAGAGCATTATTGACGGTAATATTTAAGTAACATCTTTTCAAAACATATTAAATAATCATTGTTGTCCGATAAAAAAGAAGCCAAATTAATGGCTTCTTAAAAAACATCGTAATTTTGAGTTGCAAAATTCAAATAACGATGGGCAAAAATAAGTATTTTTCGACTAAATCTGTTTTCGGACAGTTGATTTCTTT
>NZ_JANLVD010000156.1:0-1979 GCF_031363805.1 Flavobacterium sp.
TCATTTAAAGATATCAAATAAGGATTGATATTATTATTTTTTAAAATTAATAACTTATCTTCTGAAGTTGTAGATCCTTTTATTGAAAACCCATCCAAAATAAATGCTTTCGCTAATGGAAAACCCAACCAACCGCAACCTAAAATACTAATTTGTGTCATTTATTGTAATTTTTATATAACTATTATAAACTCTAAGAAGTTAAATCACGATACAAGATTTTACACTAATTGCACTAATTTTCACTAATTAATTTGTGCAAATTAGTGAAATTTGTGTTTAAATTCTATGCTAATTGATTAGCTAATTTTTATCATATTTTTCAATTCTAAAAGTTTGTTTCAACATTCTTGCATCATTAATTACAAATGGTTTTGGCATCATATAATCTGATCGTTTCGATTTTGATGTTTCCAAATTGTTTAACAAATCAAACGAAGATTCTAGAATTCCCAAATCAAATTTCTCATTCGGGTCTACTTCAAATTTAAAATTGATTGGTCTATCATTTACAGGATAACTTCTAAAAAACTGATTTTCTGTTCGCTCATATTTCGAATAATTGGTTCTATAATCATCTGAATCAAAATAAGCAACATTATAAATATCTACTTTTTTATCGATAAAAAAATCATATCTATTAATGGTTTGTCCAAATGATGGCGTAACTTCTAGTTGAATCCAACGCATATTCTTTTTGAGTTTCTCCGAATAAACCAATGTATCTGTATAAAAAGCAACTTCAGATTTTTTAAGATTTTGATTCGGCGCATCGGTCATAAAAGAAAAACCCGAATTGTATTTGCTGTAAGGCAAAGCTTTATTTATTTCGGTCGCTTTTTTAGGGTTTTTAGTTAGAAATTGCGAAGTCCATTCATCAATTTTCAAATCGTAAGTTGCAAAATAGGATTTGTTTTTATCATGATCAAAAAAGTATACCAAACTATTGGGTTTTTTATTTGTATTCGAATAATCAGAATTTAAATGCGCTTTAATCACAAAAAACAAGACAAACACACCAAACAAAACGGCCCATTTTTCTTTATCAATATAATTTCCAAAAAGTGGCAACAATAATGTAAAACACAAAACCACCAAAATAGCACTTCCAAACATAATTTTCAAACCTAAACCAATTGGGAATAAATGAATGAACGGAACTACTAAAATTAAAGTTGGCAATGCGAGAATAATATTTAGGAACCAATAATTTTTTAAAGTAAAAATATAAACCGCCAGCATAGCCAAACCAGAAAATACAGGAAGAATAAAAAACGAAGCGCCCTGAAGTTTGAAAGCAACACCCAAATTAATAACCATCCAAAAAAGCAAAGGCCCAATAAAATGAGACATCGAATTTTCAACTTTTAATCGATTGTACATTAAAAAACAAATCGACAAGCTAAAAAACACAAACGCCATCATATAATCATGACCATTATAGGTAAATCCTTGTGGAATATCGTTGTATTGCGGATATAAAACCAAGAGTAATTTCCAACCTAAAAATGTTAATCCACCAGCCGAAATTATACTTAAAGATAAAGGAACAAAACCTTTAAAAATTTCTTTGGCAATAATCAGTTTTCTTTTAATTCCTGTAAAAATTAAAACCAAAAACAAAATTACCGCCAAAATCAACATCGGAAATATGTAATCAAACGAGTAGTTTATAAAACCAAAAGGCGTGTTGCAATACACATTTTCTCTTGATGAGGTTAGCATTTTTAAATCAAAATTTGAAAAATGTTTCATCAACGGCATTAAATAGTCGGCTTTATGAGCTAGCGACTTTTCATCAGTATTTTCAAAATTATCCTGTTGTGTGTGGTAGTTAAAATGACTGTCAATATTGGCGAAATTAAATCCCTGAATATTTCTTATTTTTCTAAAAGCTGTCAAATCGGTATCGTTTGGCAACATTTTATAAATGCTGTACATAAGCGAATTTGAAATGGGAAATTTCGGATTTGCATTCA
>NZ_JANLVD010000158.1:0-1717 GCF_031363805.1 Flavobacterium sp.
GCTTGTTGCTTAGTGCCTTCGCCTTGCTGACCGTGGTTGGTTATCGAAATACAATCAGGACCACCAATTGGGCAGGTGCCTTTGCTATCTTCGAGTAGCGGGTTGCCTTTGTTTTCTTCTAGCGTTACTTTTTCATAAAAACCTGTCCATTGCGTTATAACAGCCTGACAAGGCAAGTTGCCCGAACTAGTAGGCTGTAGTTTGCATTTTCCAAACGTATTTTTCTCAAGGGTTTGCCCTATGTCTTTGTTGGTAGCAAGAAGTTTTTTGCTACCCGATTTTTCGTTAAGAAAAGTCTTTTTTTGTGTTTTAACTTTCAACACATCGGTTTGCGGTGCTTCGCTAAACTTGCATTGGCATTTCGCTCCTTGACATACTAAATGCTTATCGGACATAGTTTTTTAGTTTTTGTTTGTTTGTTTATGCGGTTTTTGGTTATTTGGTTTTTGAATGATGGTTCTGTACATTTTTGAATAACCAGATCTTCAAATAACCAAATTCCCTATGATCAAATCATACCAACTTTAACTTCCACACTTCGTGGTGTTTGTAAGTCAATACTTAATCGCAAATATATAGAAACTATGTTAAAGGTTTTCATATCTAGTATTATTTTTTGTTCAAATTTTCCAGTTGCCTTTTCTGAAACAGTACCATCATACTCCGTTTCTCCAACCGCTAATTCCAAAGAAGCTCTACTTCTTGAATCGTTTAAAATCCCTTTTCGGTTTATCGTTATTAGTTTTGAATCAAACTCAAAATCGCCAATATGTTGCTCAACATCAAATGCAATGGGTGATACATGATTCAGTAACTCGAATTTTACAGTTTCCTTAATAGGATGCTCATAGTTATAATATTTATATACATTATTAAAAACAGTATCTAAAAGCCAATTGTTTTCAAACATTTTTTTAAAATTAGCTTCATTGCACAATCTTTCTTCGGCATGTGCTAGCATATTGTAGGTGGTTTGTCCTTTGTAATATTCTAATATTTCTTGCTTTGTAATTTCAAATCGTTTTTTTATAGCTTTATCGAAAATAACTTCTTGCCACATACCATTCTCTTTTACCAAAACTTGAAGCGGGTAGGCAACATTTCCTATTTTTTCTTTAATTTCTTCAGTATCATTAGCGTCATTTTCGCCATTAATGGTAGTAGGAGTTATTTTATTTATCAAATACAAATGCCCTTCTGTATAAATCCCTTTGTGAATAATATTTATTTCAAAATTAATAACCGTATTTTTTTCGCCTTCTGTAGAAATATACTGCACATTATAATGGCGAGTTCCATCTTGCTTTTTGTGTTGCAAATAAGTACTTTCATCCAAATGTTCAGCCACTCCTATTGCTTTATAGTGCAAATAGGGGTAGACATACAGTTGCTTCAAATCAGCTGGAAAATCAAAAACAATCAGTTCTTCGTGTTCACAAAAAATATTGTGAAATCCTTTTATCTCTTGTTGCGTTTTTTCAAAAAAGGTGGCAAGACTAGCTAGCGTATCTCCTTCTTTAATGTCATAAATACTGAATTTTTCTTGTGGTTTTTGGCGCATAAATTATTTATATTAAAACCGCCAAGTTACATATTATATCAATTATTTTTAACACAATTATATAAGAATATTCCAAACAATTAAATTTTATTGCGCCATTAAATATTTTAACAAATACTTTGCATTTTATTTCTAAAAATAACAATATGTTTGACA
>NZ_JANLVD010000173.1:0-10681 GCF_031363805.1 Flavobacterium sp.
TCATACTCTGGCGTAATAATTTGTTCCCCAACAGCATAATTAAATGGCAAGTTAATGCCCCATTTTTTTGGCAATAATTTCCCAGCACTCACATTGGTTACAATGTCGTATTGTTTGGCATTTTCTCTGCTTCTTTCGTTCGGACTTTGTTCCAATGATCCAAAACCTATGGTATTCATTCTTCCTGTTGCAGAAAGTGTCATCAAATCAGCTAAATTTGTATCGAGACTTGCAATGGCAGCTACTCCGCCTTCATTATCCACATCGGAAAGCCGCAATTCATTAAACCAAACTTCTCCACGAATGTCACCTGTGCTTTTATTTTTTACACCTACCATCAAAGTTCTTATAAAACCGAAATTTGGATTTCCTTTAATTCCGATTCTTAATTTATTTGGTGTGGCAGTTTCATCTAGTTCATTTTCGTTTTTAAAGAAAATTCCATTTTCATCAGGAGTTTCTGTGCTGTTTGAGTTTAAAATTTTTATTTTTAACTTTGTTAACAAAGCCGTTTTTAAATCGATTTCATTTTCAGCAGGCCAAACATCTGTAGGCGATGATGCTCCATGAGGTGTAACCTTTAACGGAATTTCTACTTGATAAAAATTGTTCGTAAAATCGTTTCCAAAACGTATAAATCCAACCATTTGATCGTTTGATAAATCTGCAGAAGAATAACTTCCTAATGATTCAGCATGCAAAAACATTTTTAGTTTATTGTACTGACGCATGTCTACATCTACATTCTTGAAAACAGCTCTTGAATCTTTTGGTTGTAAACCTTGTGATCCAGCTTGTGGGTTCCCTTTATCATAAACTCTTAAAGACAATGACTGTTCATTTTGATTGATTACAGAATTATTATTGTACAATTGTTCACGATTTACGCCAGGAGGTGGAACATATTTTACAGGAACTCTTTGTCCATTTTCTTCCACATTTACTGCTAAAACATCAAAACCAGTTGGATCATCAGCCGGATCATCTGTTGCTTGCAAAGTATTATTGTATCTTCTCCATTCACCACGAACTAAATCCAGCGCTCCCAAACGCACGGTTACTTGATCTGTAAAACCCGTCATAAACATTCGCATGAAGCGGATAGATCTAAAATCTGAAATTCCACCTACAATGTTGGTAGCAGTAGCTTCTAAAATAGGAATTTTGTATTGTATCCATCTTGCTTGTGATGTGTTTCCGTTGGCCAATGTCACTTGAGTTTCTCTAACATCTGAAACATACAAATCTCCAATTATGGTATTTGGTTTTATATCTACGGTAAATTTGTAATAGGCGTCAATAGTGTTCATGGTATTGTCTCTATTGATGTCTTCCACATCTGGAGTTGTACTTGAACCTCTATTAGTATCTGTTACAGTTACTGGCGAATTTCCTTCGTTACCATTGTACTTTTTATATCTTTCTGTAATAGATCCAATAGTGTTCAAAAAGTATTGAAAATTATCTTGTGCTGGATCTTGTCCTGCAAAAGTTGGATACTTTGAATTCTCTTCCGCATCTGACAATCCATTTAAACCAACATCTTGTTGTAATCTGTTGGCTTCATCAGTATCAAAAGCATAAATAAGCGATTGCGATGCGGGCACTTTCCCCCAATTTGTAGTCACTACATTTGGGTTAGATGCTCCAGCTGGCAATCCATTTTCATATAATTTTCGACCATCTTTTAAAACATCCTCAGAAATTTCTCCAAGGTTAAAAGTTAGTTTTCCTGTATTAGAAACATTAGTTTCAGCAGCAGTTCCAAAATAAGGATCAAGCATCCAAAACTGAATATATTCAACATTTGCTTGTTCAAAATTGGTAGAGGAAATAGAACGCATAATTCCACCAAAATTATCCTGTGGATTTGGCAAAATATTATTTGTAGCGGCTGGATTAAAATTATAAGGACCACGCTCGGTTGGGTAATAGGTCATGTCCAAAGTAGGCACAACGGTAGTTTCTCCAACCGCAATATCGGTAACAGGATACAACTCTTCGCTAAAAATTCTTCTGGTGTTGTGTTTAGAAACATCATTATCGCTTAATCCTGTTGGACGTTGCCCTGTGTAAAATACTGGATCAATAGAATACCAAGACAATTTTGCTCTTTTGTCGCCATAAGTCAAATTGTTTTCGGCAACTTCGCCACCATAATCTTTTGGCACACTCGACAAACTCCATGCAAAAGGTGATTTCATATCGATTGTAGTTTGAGATCCTTCAAAATCATCTACATAAACCGTTGCTTCGCCTTGAAATTGATCTGCTTTTGGGGTTCCTGGTTTTAAATAGGCAATTTCACCTCTTATGGATAAATTGGAAGGAACATCGGTGTCAATATTTGGTAATTTATTCACCATTCTAGTAAAAAATGGTACTTCTGTTGAAAAATTTACATTAGTACCAAAAATAGTATTGTTTATAGATTCTTGACCGTAATTTGATTTTTGAGTTAATGGTCTTTCAGACAATCTTAATATAGTAGCACCCAATTGAAATTTATCTGAAAATTTATGTTCCACATTTACACCCATAAATCTTCTAGTTTGCTGTCCAAAAACGGCATTGTTTTCTACCGAAACAGAAATTGGAATTCCAGAAGCTTGCAAAGATGGATCTAAAATTTGAACTCTTCCTGCCTGATAATTTACACTATAATCTACTCCTTCTTGCAAAACTCTTCCGCCAGCGGTTACTACAACAGAACCACGTGGCACATTGGCAGCGCCTAAAGAAATACCTTGACCGCTTGTGGATTTGAATTTCCCTTTTAATTGGAATTTATTTTTTTCACTTTCTTGCAATGCAACCGCTTGTGTTTTTTCGTACATAGTTCTAAACACATACTTTTTCTGATTGGCATTGAAAGAAGCTGTTCCATTGTTTGGTTCAAAATAATCCTCAAATGGACTTGTTCTCAATTTTTCGAACAAAAGTTTTCCAAAAGGTTCCACTGTTGTGAAAATGATTCGCCCGTTTTGTGGATCAACCGTTAGACCTGGAATGTAATCAAAAAAACCGTCTCCGTTATTTTGTGGGTCATTATTAAAGTCTAATTTATCCACATTAAATACTTTTAATAGTGGTTTTTGCGATACCAAATCTGGTGATGGAAATGGTGATACAATATCAATATAATTTAAGGGTGCAGGATCTGTGTATAAAATATTAAATTTAAAATCTTGTTTTTCCAACTGATACGCCCCTGGAATTTGATAAATGTTTTTCATCATTATATTCCAAACAGGTTCGTTTACATTTGTTAAATTGCCTTTCAACATTTTAAGAATTAAACTTTGAGTAATTGGAACGCTCCCAGGCACAACTTGCGTTGACGCTACGCCATCGGTTCCAAACTCACCCACTTGATAAACATTAGGACCATCAGTATACTGATAAGCCACGGCCAAAACCTCATCGTTTGTTAATCTTTGGTTTAAAGACAAATATCCCAATTGTGGATGAAATGTATACTCGTTTGAATTTAATTTTCTAGCATTTTCAAGTTTAGAATAATCTGTACCTTCACTTACAGGAATATTAAATCCTGCACCAGCAGTAGCAATTTCTCTAATTCCTGGATTTAATAAATTGGAACCAATTTGTTTTGGGTCAAACTTATTATTTCCATTGTCTGATGGTTTGTCTGGTGCTACATTAAAAAATCCTGCCGAAGGAACGCCTACAATTTCTGTATCAGGAATTCCAGTAATTTGCGCTTCACCTAAATCTTGAAGTGCGACAATATTTCTTAAATTATTACCTTCAGGTGTTGTGTTTATTCTGTTCTGCCTATTGGTTACCCAAACTTCTACACGTGTAATTTGTATTCTGGATTTTATAAGTGGATAATCTACCAAAGAGGCATCATATTTATTTCTAAAGTATTGCGAAAAGAAAAAATGACGATCTGCATCGTAATCCAATCCAAAAAGATCAAATTCTTGAATAGTTCCACCTCCTTGAGAAGTAACAGTTTTGGTTTGCGATTTTTGTTCTGAAAAAACACCCGTTACCGTAGTTTTACCAAACTGAAATTGTGCCTTGACACCAAACAAACTTTGCGAACCTCTAATTAATGTGCTGTTCAAAGGCATGCTAACATTTCCAACATCAATTTTTTGAAGGATATCATCTTCTGTTGGTTCGTATTCCAATTTAATTAAATTTTGAAATGCAAAGGTAGATTCTGTATCATAATTGGCATTTACTTTTAGCTTTGTTCCCACTTTTCCAAGTAAACTTAAACTGATTCGTTGGTCGAAATCGAAAGTGGTTGTTCTTCTGTTTTCTGGAGAAAATGATGGATTGTCTTGTTTGGAATATCGAACTCCTAAATCGACCTCAACAGTTCCAGTAGGTTTTACATCGATGGTATTGCTACCAAAAATAGATTCAAAAAATCCAGAGTTAATGTAATATCTTGGCAATAAATCTTTTTTTGCATCTTTACTATCCGCTTTTTTACCATCGATAGCATCAGATTTTTTTTGAAAATATTCTCTTATGGTTTCTCTAGAAATTAATTCTTGGTATTGTTTTGGTGTTAAAACTATAGGATAATTGATGTTAAACCCTTCAAAAGTTTTGGTGTAAATGTATCGATCTGTAACTGGATCATAAGTGTATGCTTCCAAAATACTATTTGGATCGGAGATTTTTATGCTTCCTGTATTAAACCCTTTAATTGTATCTTGAGGCTCTTCTGGAATAACTTGTGATTGCGCTTTTGTAAAAATAAAGAAAATCAGTAAAAAAATACTGGATTTTACAAATGTAAACGAATAATATAAACCTATTTTCTTCAACGATTATAAATTTTTTAAGGCTTGTTTGATAATAGTTTCTACAGTAGCGTCTGGCATTTCTCTTACAATTTTTTCTACAATTTTTTCAGATGATTTTCTTATAAACCCAAGTACTTCTAATGCAGATAACGCTTCATCCTTATTTGTATTGTTTTGCGAAACCGAAACTTCGTCCAAATCATAAAGTTTTAACACTTTCTCTTTCAAATCTATAATGGTTCTTTGGGCAGTTTTTACACCAATTCCTTTTATAGATTGAATAGTTCCGACGTCTCCCGAGCCAATGGCATTGATAATTTGTTTTGGTTCTATTGAAGAAAGCATGGTTCTAGCAATATTGGCGCCAATACCTGAGACAGAAATTAATAATTTAAATATTTCTCTTTCAGATTTTTCTACGAATCCGAACAAGCTATGACTATCTTCTTTAATTAATAGGTGTGTGAAAAGTTTTAAATTATCTTGATTTGGAATTAAACTATAGGTATGCAATGAAATATTTATTGTATAACCCACACCATTGCAATCTATTACGACTTCTGTAGGTGTTTTTTCAACTAATTTCCCGTGAATGTGTGTTATCATAAATATTTCCGTTGACGGCCAAATATACTAATTTTCTTCAATTAGGAGTATTTTTTCGGTCGAATCACTTAATTTTCCGTTAAATGTTTTGATTTATTCTAGATTTTTGCTTTTTTTCTTTTTCTTGCGCATCAACAACAGCTACGGCTGCCATATTTACCATTTCTTCGACACTCGCGCCCAATTGAAAAATGTGCACAGGTTTGTCCATTCCCAACATTATTGGGCCAATAGATTCAATTTTATTTAATTCTTTGAGCATTTTATATGTAATATTTGCCGATTCAAGATTCGGAAATATAAGTGTATTTACTTTTTGACCGGCCAATTTAGAAAATGGGAATTTACTTTTTAGCATCTCTGCGTTCAAAGCAAAATCTGTTTGAATTTCACCATCCACAATTAAATCTGGATAATAATTATGCAAATAAGCAACAGCTTCTCTAACTTTTTCGGCACTTTCATTTTTTGAAGATCCAAAATTAGAGAACGAAACCATAGCAATGATAGGCTCCATACCAAACATTCTAACGGTTTTAGCGGTCATTAATGCAATTTTTGCCAGATCATCCGAAGATGGATTTGGATTGATAGCAGTATCCGATAAAAACATAGGACCACGTTCGGTCATCATCATGTTGGTTGTTGCAATTCTTGTAACTCCTGGTGCTTTTCCAACCAGTTCCATCATAGGTTTTACTACAGATGGATAACTACGGGAATATCCAGTTACCAAAGCATCTGCTTCACCTTCATTCACCATCATGGCAGCAAAATAGTTTCTTTCGCGCATCCATTTTTGAGCGTCTAATAAAGAAATTCCTCTACGGCGGCGCGATTGCCAATATATTTCGGCATAACGGAGTCTGCGAACATCTTCAGCTTTTGTTTTGGGATCTAAAATTTCAACTTCGGCATCAAACCCAATTTCTTCTTTGAGTTCCAAAATAATTTCTTTATTTCCTAACAAAATTGGAATTCCAATACCTTCTTCCCAAACTATTTGTGCTGCTTTAAGCACGTCAAGATGATCTGCTTCGGCAAAAATAATTCGTTTAGGATCGGTTTTTGCTCGGTTGGCTAATAATCGAACCATTTTATTGTCAGATCCCAATCGTTCTTGCAATTCTTCAATGTAATTTTCCCAATCTGTTATAGGGTTTAAAGCCACACCAGATTCCATAGCAGCTCTGGCAACAGCTGGAGCGACAGTAGAAATTAATCTTGGATCGAATGGTTTTGGAATTATATAATCGCGTCCAAAAACCAATTTAGTTTCGCCATAAGCGATATTCACTTGTTCTGGAACCGACTGCTTGGCAAGGCAAGCCAAAGCTTTTACGGCAGCCATTTTCATAGCTTCATTAATTTTGGTTGCTCTCACATCGAGTGCGCCTCTAAAAATATAAGGAAAACCCAAAACGTTGTTCACTTGATTTGGAAAATCTGAACGACCCGTTGCCATAATGATGTCTTTTCGAGTAGAAACCGCAACACTATAATCTATTTCCGGAATTGGATTTGCCATAGCAAAAACTATAGGATCGTTTGCCATTCCCAATAACATTTCGGGCGTAAGAATATTTCCTGCGGAAAGTCCTAAAAAAACATCTGCATCAATTAATGATTGATGTAGTGTTGTATTTGGTTTTGCTTTTGAATATATTTTTTGTAAATCTGATAAATCTGTTCTTTCAGAAGAAAGTACACCATCTTTATCAAACATGATAATATTTTCAGGATTTATACCTAATAATACATATAAATTAGCGCAAGCCAAAGCGGCCGAGCCCGCTCCAGAGACTACTAATTTTACATTTTCAATTTTTTTATTGGCCAGCTCCAATGCATTTAACAAAGCTGCCGATGATATAATAGCTGTGCCATGTTGGTCATCGTGCATGACTGGAATATTCAATTCTTCTACCAGTCGTCTTTCAATTTCGAACGATTCGGGTGCTTTGATATCTTCTAGATTGATTCCTCCAAAAGTTGGTGCAATGGCTTTTACAGTTTCTACAAATTTATCAATATCGGTTGCATCTACTTCAATATCAAAAACATCAATATCTGAGAAAATTTTGAATAACAATGCTTTCCCTTCCATAACTGGTTTTGAAGCTTCAGGACCAATATTTCCTAGACCTAGAACTGCGGTTCCGTTGGTAATTACGGCTACCAAATTTCCTTTGGCAGTATATTTGTAAACATTATTGACATCTTTTGCAATTTCCAAACAAGGTTCTGCTACGCCAGGTGAATACGCCAATGACAAATCTCGTTGGGTTGCATATTTTTTGGTAGGAACTACTTTTATTTTCCCAGGAGTTGGTTTTGCGTGGTATAATAATGCTTCTCTTCTTTTGTTATCTTTTTGCATGTTTTCAAAATACTATATATCTGCAAAGTTATGATATGCTTTGGAAGTAAGAAATTTTTAAGGAGATTCTTTTATAAAGTTTATATTCCGTTTCAAACCTTCCAACTTCGTCCTTTTTATAGCAGAATTTTTAAAAACTTTATTAAAAACATCTTCTGAGATTTCTTCCCAATCTTTTTTTGTGAATGATAAAATTTCTGGATTTGGATTAAAGAGTGGTTCGCTGTGTGATTTCGAAAACTTATTCCAGGGGCAAACGTCTTGACAAACATCGCATCCAAAAGCCCAATCATCAAATTTTCCTTTCATTTCAGTTGGAATATTTTCTTTGAGTTCAATGGTAAAATAGGAAATGCATTTGCTTCCGTCTACAACATAGGGCGAAACAATCGCTTCAGTTGGGCAAGCATCAATACATGCAGTACAACTACCACAATGATCTGTTGTGGCGTAATCATATTCCAATTCTAAATCGACTATAAGTTCTGCAATAAAGTAAAAAGAACCGATTTGTTTGGTTATTAAATTTCCGTTTTTTCCCAACCAACCTAATCCTGATTTTGCTGCCCAAGCTTTATCCAAAACTGGTGCCGAATCTACAAATGCAAGACCTGAAACTTCGCCAATCTCAGTTTGAATAAAATGTAATAGCGCTTTTAATTTTTCTTTAATGACAAAATGGTAATCTTGCCCGTAAGCATATTTTGATATTTTATAAGAATCTGGATTTTGAACTTCTGATGGATAATAATTGAGTAAAAGTGAAATCACACTTTTGGCTCCATCAACCAATAATGTTGGGTTTAGTCGTTTGTCAAAATGATTTTGCATGTAAGACATTTCCCCATTCATGTTCTTATTTAGCCAATTTTCCAATCGTGGCGCTTCTTCTTCTAAAAAAGCTGCTTTGGAAATTCCACAAGATAAAAATCCGAGGCGTTTGGCTTCTTGTTTGATGATGGATGTATATTTTGTATTATTATTAATCACAGAAAAATGAATTATGAGATTCCTCCTTCGTCGGAATGACAAAACTGCAATTAAAAAAGTCCACCTTGAACATTGCTTTTCACTCGACCCAAATGTTTATAAGCTTTCTCTGTCACTTCTCTTCCACGTGGTGTTCTCATGATGAAACCTTCTTGAATCAAGAATGGCTCATATACTTCTTCGATGGTTTCGCCACTTTCTGAAACGGCTGTTGCCAAAGTGGATAATCCAACTGGACCACCTTTGAATTTATCTATAATTGTGGTTAGAATTTTATTGTCCATTTCATCCAATCCGTGGGCGTCAACATTTAGAGCTTGGAGTGAATATTTTGCAATTTCTATATCGATACTTCCGTTGCCTTTTATTTGCGCGAAATCGCGAACTCGACGCAACATAGCATTGGCAATACGTGGCGTTCCCCGACTTCTTCCTGCAATTTCGATAGCCGCTTCCATGGTGATTGGCATTTTTAAAATGGCAGAACTTCGTTGTACTATAGTGGTTAAAAGTTCTGTATTGTAATATTGCAATCTGCTTTGTATTCCGAAACGTGCGCGCATTGGAGCTGTCAATAATCCAGAGCGAGTGGTGGCTCCTACTAATGTAAAAGGTGATAAATTAATTTGAACCGATCTGGCGTTGGGTCCAGATTCAATCATGATATCAATTTTGAAATCTTCCATGGCGGAATATAAATATTCTTCGACTATAGGACTCAAACGATGGATTTCATCAATAAACAATACATCTCGTTCGTCCAGATTGGTTAACAATCCCGCTAAATCACCCGGCTTGTCTAAAACTGGCCCAGAGGTTATTTTGATTCCAACGCCCAACTCATTAGCCAAAATATTGGCCAAAGTAGTTTTTCCTAATCCTGGTGGTCCATGAAAAAGTGTATGGTCTAATGCTTCACCTCGCTGATTGGCTGCTTGCACAAATATTTTTAAATTCTCTAAAACCTGCTCTTGCCCTGTAAAATCATCAAAAGAAAGTGGTCTCAATTTTTTTTCTAAATCAAGTTCTTCACTATTGTAGTTTTGATTCGTTGGATCTAAATTTTCATTCATTGTACAAATATAAAAAGTTTATTCGTGGATTCGGTTATTTGTTTATTCGACAGTAGTACTATTTAATAAAAAAGCTATATTCGCTTCAAATTTATTTTTATGCAAGACGAAAAACAAACTTTTAAACGCGAATTAGGACTACTTAATGCCACAAGTTTAGTCGCTGGATCAATGATTGGATCTGGAATATTTATAGTAACAGCTGCAATGGCAAGAGACGTAGGTTCTGCAGCATGGCTTTTGGTGATTTGGTTGGTTACTGGATTGTTAACCATGTCGGCAGCTTTGAGTTATGGCGAACTCGCAGGAATGATGCCAAATGCTGGTGGACAATTTGTTTACATTCAGCGTGCTTACGGCAAATTAATGTCGTTTTTATATGGCTGGACGGTTTTTACAGTAATTCAAACAGGTGTTATTGCAGCAGTTGCGGTGGCTTTTGCTAATTATTCTGCAGTGTTTTTTCCTGTTTTAGAGAACAAATTATTTACCATTGGCGATAGTTATGCTTTTTCAAATAAGCAAATTCTTGCCATGGCGAGTATTGTTTTGCTTACTTACATTAATACTAAAGGGGTTCAAAGCGGAAAAACAATTCAGTTGATTTTTACAATTGCCAAACTTTTTGCCCTTTTTGCCTTAATTGTTTTAGGATTGTATGTTGGATTGCAAACCGATGTGTTGTCGAATAATTTCAGCAATATGTGGGAAGCATCCAAAACTGTTTTGAACCAAGACGGAACAGTTACGGTAACCAAATTGGCAGGAATTGCATTGCTTGGTGCGATGGGCGCAACAATAATTAACTCCTTATTCTCTAGCGATGCTTGGAACAATGT
>NZ_JANLVD010000182.1:0-2874 GCF_031363805.1 Flavobacterium sp.
AAAGAAACTTCGCTTATTGATCAGGCTATTATGAAAATAAAAAATGCTACAGGTTGGGAGCCTATAACGGTGGAAGGAATTACAAATGCAATTGTAGACATGTTTAGTCCTGATGAAAAAATCCCGTCATGCGAGCAGAAATATTGTATTAAAAAAGGAGATAAAAACGAATTGATTCGTGAAATTAATATTCGTTTGGCTGGTTTTGGTGGCAATGTCCCTACGGATGAGTTTACCGATCGTACTGAAAAAATGATTAAGCAGTTTCAAAAAGATTATATGAAAGTTGAGGAAACTGGTAGAGTTTGTGGGAATGTTTTGAAGGCGATCGATGAGTTTCAAAATAAATATGTGATTGATATCAATCAAGCTAAATGTAATTGTGGTAAGTGTCCTGGCTTTGGAAATGGAAAATTTTCTGAAGAAAAAAATGATTCTAAAATTTCTGAGAAATCCAGAAAATATGAATATCCCGGAGTACATCGAACAATATTATGGACACAAAGAGCTATTCAATTTTACTTAGCAACAATTGAAAAAAATAAAAATTTACGTGTGGGTTTAATATATTCTGGTTATAGATGTAATATTAACAACATTCAGCACCCCGACAAACATGGAGTTCCAAGGAGTTCAACAAATCATATGGGAAAAGCTTCTGATTTACATATTTACAAGCTAACGGATAATATTACAACTGAGTCTAATGCTGACAAAGTACGAGATTTGCTAGTAAAATATTCTGGTGCAAAATATAGATGGGGAGTTAAAAATGTAATCGCATTGGAACCAAGCAGTAGAGATAAAATAGGAAAAGAATTTATTGCAACAACATGGGTTCATTATGATGTTAGAACTTTTGACCTGATACATTTAGAAGATAAATATTTTGTAAAATCTATGTCTGATTGTAATGGCAAAAGCATAGTTATCATAGCAAATGATTTAGGTTATCAAAAAACCTGTATTTGTTCTGGAGGAGGTAACAATTCAGAAAAAACTAAACAAGAAGAAAAACCTTTAACAGATAGAGTAGATCCAAAGACATTAAAAACATCGGATAAAGGAATACAGTTCATAAAAGATTGGGAAACTTTTAAACCTAAACCTTATAATGATTCTGAGGGCTACTGTACTATAGGTTATGGTCATTTAATTGAAAAAGGCAAATGTGAAAACATTCAAATACCTGAAAAATTTAAAAATGGAATAACTGTAGAGAAAGCTGTTGAATTGTTTAAAGGTAGGCTTGCTGATTTTGAAAAAGCAATTCAGAGAGACATAAAAGTACCATTACATCAATATGAGTTTGATGCTTTGGTAAGTTTAACTTTCAATACTGGTGAGAATTTTCTAAATACGGGAGGTCTAAATGATAAGGAAACTCAAATAAAGAAAAAAATTAACAAAAAAGAATATGAAGCTGGTGCAGATGAAATGTCAGATGTAACAAACAATGGTACATCAGGATTAGTAAAAAGAAGAAAGGCAGAAATTAATATGTTTAAAACAAATATTTATGATTCCACACATTAAAAAAATTAAATTACTTGCAATCGTATTATTTTCTTTGTCAAGTTTATCATGTAAAGATAAATTAGAGAAAGAAATAGAAAGTAAAAATTCAAATTCGGAAAATTTAGATTCTAAATTTTCAAACGTAACCGACGAAATAGTCAGTAACGATAATGAAGCTGCAAATTATCATTTTTATTATACTTATTTTCAAAGTGGTGGTGATACAGATTTGCCAGAAGTTAGTGAAGAAGAAATTATAGAAAAGTTTAAAAAGATGCAAGTGATAATATCTAAAAACAGTATTTCTTTAGATGGCGTCAAGTCATTATACACTATTGAGAAGGGAGATTCAAAAAAATTCTTTGGAAGAAAATATGTTTATAACTACAACGTTGATGTATATAAAAACTTTTTTAATGTAGATTTAAGTAATGAAGTAACTTATTTAAATTTAGATGTTGAAAATAATGATTTGTTACCCTTTCAGGATTACTTTTTAGAAGCTGGAGATGCAATTTTTGAAAATGATTGTCTGTTTTTAAACTACAAAAGATATATTATTTGCTTTAAAAAAAATAGTGAAAATAAAGTTTGGGATAAAAAATATTGTGAATTACCATTCGATTATGAAAGAGTAGATCGCTCATGTCAGAGAGATTTAAGAAGTAGATATTCTGAATTATGTAATAATGAATATCCTATTACGTATTTTAAAAATGACGATAAATTAAAAATTATAATACAAGACAAACTCAAAAATAAAAACCCTTTACAGTACTATAATCTAAAAACATCGTTAAAAGATATTCAGACAATAATCCTTGTATGTGAACATGAAGAGGAAAGTTACGGAGATCAATTTATAGTAACTCTAAATGGAAATAAAATAATTTCTGTTCTCACCGATGAAACAAATGATTTTTTTCACTCGATGAATTTTGTTATTGATAATGATTTAAAAATAACTTTTTATGAAAATAATGGAATTCATCCTAAAAATAAGATAGTGAATGTTTATAAAATTAATTCTGACGGAAGCTTTCTCAAAGTGAAATAAATATTTAAAAAAAGACTTTCATTATATTTTAATAAAAATAAATTTAAAAACGGCTCTCAAGCCGTTTTGCTCTTTGAAATAAATTAAATGTAAAATTTTGCGTCTACTGCCCCAAATTGCAGCGACAGCCCCGAGGAATTAAAAGCTATTTTTTCTAGGAGCAACAGAGCGACCAAAGGAAGCTCCTGTTGCGAGCATAGAAAAAAAGCTTTTGAGACGAGGGCTAGAGCGAAAAGTTGGAATAGGCACGAAAAAGAAAATTGTATTGGCAAAATGTAATTGTTATAAACATTTCATTT
>NZ_JANLVD010000251.1:0-3910 GCF_031363805.1 Flavobacterium sp.
AGTTTTTCTGGATTTTTTCCCAACATATTTGCAAGGTTTTAAAGCTCTAAAATACAAAATTCTGCAAGAAAAAACAAATAAATTAATCATTAAATAATTAACAATCAATGCGATAAGTATGGTTTAAGGAGCAACTAATTATTACTCCAGCATCGGTTGGCTCATTGGTGGAAAAACCAAAATGAAAGATTGGCAAGCAGCAGCAAGAAACTGGATGCTTAATACTCCTAAATTTTCAATCAATTTACCAAATCCACCAGCCCAAAAAGCAAATCCACAACCTAGAGCCTACAACCTCAAAGCAACCATTGATAAAAATTATGCAGAGCCATTGTAATCCAATTTGTCATTGCGAGGAACGAAGCACCCGAACGAAGTGAACAGAGCATAAGCTAATCTCCGTTTTGACAAATAAAAAATCAAACTTTCAAAACGATGAATTCAAAATACAATTATTCCGAAATGATTTCTTGGTTAGAACAAAAAGGCAAATTACAATTTGGAGAAAAATTCCATTTCAGTGAAGCAGATGTAATTAATATTCAAAAACTGATTTGTTATTTTCTCAAAGATGAGGTTATGGCTGCCAATTTTAATTTAGATCTATCCAAAGGAATTTTACTTTCTGGACCAGTCGGCTGCGGGAAAACAACATTGATGACTTTAATGCGAAATGCAGCAAAGCAGAACAACAATTTTATAATGAAAACCTGCCGAGACATCAGTTTTGAATTTATCAAAGAAGGCTACCAAACCATTCAAAAATACAGCAACGGTAACAATTCTCATAGCGAATATAGAAACTATTGCTTTGATGATTTAGGCGTAGAAACCAACCTAAAATACTACGGAAATGAATGCAATGTTATGGCAGAAATCATACTTTCCAGATACGATATTTTCATTTCAAAACAAATTATAACGCACATAACCAGCAACCTTTCCGCCACCGAAATAGAAACTGCTTATGGTAATCGGGTGCGTTCTCGACTTCGTGAAATGTTGAATTTGATTGCTTTTGATGATAATTCGATAGATAAAAGAGTTTAATAAATAAATTATTTACTTTTATAAAAATTTAAAACTCTTAAATGCTAGAAGAAATATTACAAATATTTGACATAAATACTGATGCAATTGTAACAAATAGAGGTTTTTACTATCAATATTTGTCAGTATTAAAAAAATGGATAAATAATTTCATTGAGAATAATGATATTAAAACATATACCGAAGTCGATGATGACATTAAAGAAGTTGGAGATAATTTAGTTTTCACTCAAATTAAATGTTATTCATCAACTTTTAGTTTAAATTCGAGAGATATTAAAAAATCAATCTTCAATTTTTTTTTACTTTACCTAAAAAACAAAGAATTGAATAAAGATATTATATTTTGCTTTTCTACAAATACACAAATTTCATCTCGAGAAAAATTATTAAAAAGTTGGATTGATGATTCCAAATTTTTAGATGAAGATTTAAAGTTATCTTGTATTAATAAAGTTAAAGAAATACTAATTGATGAAATAAAGTTAAAGAAAAACAAAAAACTTAATTCGAAAATTTCAAATGAGAAAAAGCAAGAAATTAAATTATTAAGTGAAAGTTTTAAAACATTAGTATTAGAATCAGATATTGAAAAATTTACTAAATCAATAGTTTGGAAATTTGAAAATATCTCAACTGAAGAAGCAATTGAAAAATCTACAAATGAAATAGATTTTTTACTTAAAAATCAAAAATTTAATGGAATTTCAACATCAATATTATTTAGCGTATTCATATCAGAAATTTATAAATATTCCCAAAATAAAAATAGTGAAGAACGTTATTTGACTAACAAAACTATTGAAGATATTCTGATTAATACAGATTTAGAAATTTTAATCAATAACAAGATTTCTAAACTTTTAAAAATAGATGTTGATTTATTAAAGATTGAAGTTATTAAAATCCAAGAACAAATTGAAAAGCACGATTTTAAAATTGATAATTTAGAACAAATTGTAAAATCAAAATTCGATAGAGTAATACCTAAAGAATTAACAATTTTACCTGATTATAATTCAAATATTATTTATGATTGGGAAGATTTTTTAAAGGAAGTCAAATCAAAGTTGAATGAGAAAAAGATTCTTTCAATTTATAGCGAAGGAGGAATGGGCAAAACTTCTTTTGCAAGAAAATATTTAAAATCTTTTATAGAGTACAAACACATAATTTGGATTACAGTCGAGAACTCAATTGCTCATTCGTTTGTATTTGATGAGTTATTAGTTAAAAATATAGGTTTAGAGTTTTCAAAAAGTGATAATGTAGATCAAAGGTTTAAGATTTTACTTGGTGAGTTAAATAAAATTGATGGACAAAATTTACTTGTATTAGATATTCAAGAATTAGAGAATGATATTTCTTCATTTAATTTACTAAAAAGTTTATCCAGTTTTGAAAAATTAATACTTACACGAAATCACTTAACAAGTATTCCATCAATTAAATTGCCTAGAATTAAAATAGAAAATGCAATTCAAATTTTTAATTCTAATTGTAGTAAATTAAGTGATGATATTCTAATTACGGAATTTATAAATTATACAGACTTCAATTTATTATTTTTAGAACTAACAGCAAAAACAATTGAGAATAGTGTTGACTTAACATTAGATTTGTTTTTCAAATTATTAAAAGAGCAAAAATTAGATGATAATGAATTAAACATTGATATTGATTTGAATGACAATAATGAAACAATTAGAATTTTTAATTTTTTGCTTAAAAAGTTCAATTTTGAGAATCTTGATTCATACCAAAAACATTATTTAGAGTTCATTGCTTTATTGCCTTCAAGAAATATTGTTATTGAAGATATTATTCTTATTAATGGTATTGATTTTTATGATGAAAATAAAATTGTTATCGGGAATGCTATAAATTCTTTTGCGAAAAAAGGATTAGTTGAATATTCGCTTGACAAAAAAAGTATAAATATTCATAAAATTTTTAAAGAAATAATAATTTATAATTCTAGAAATCAATTAAATCCGTTTGTTGGTATTTCAATATATATAACTTGGTTAACTTTTAGAATACAAGAAGGTAATAACAATCCATCTAAATCGTTTAAATTTTTAAAATACGCTCAATCAATACTAGATTCAATAAAGGAAGATTTTAGACAAAGTATATATCAGCCATTGATAATGTTAGAAAACGAACTACTGTTTTCTTACAGATTTTATATTAATTCTAAAGATGAATTGCAAAAGTGGATAGATTTGTCTCAAAGATCGGAGAAACATCCATTTATAGATGAAATTAACCACGCGGTAATTTATACTAATCTTGGAGTTGAATACTCGTCAAATAATGATAATGATAATTCGTTGTTGTATTTCAAAAAAGCAGAAGATTTATTTAAAAGAGATGAAAAAAAATATATAAGTGGTATCATAACTTGTTTAAATAATACTTCAAACATCTATTTAAAGAATCGTGATTTGCGTGGTGCATTAGAAAATTTTAAAGAAGTTCAAAAAATTAGAAAAAAATACAACCTCTACAATGATCAACAAATTGTAATTGAATATAAAATCCTTGCAGATACTTATAAAATTTGTAACGAGTTTAAAAAGGCAATTCAGATTATGAATGAAGGTATAAAAAAACACTTATCTTTAGTTCAAGAAAACAGAAATGATTTTTATTTAGGTATTTGTTTTAATCTTCTATCTACTTTACATATTTTGGATAATGATTTTGATTTAGCCATATTAAATCAAGAAATTGCTGTCAAAATTCTTGAAGAAATGAAATTGTATAACAGTGAATATCTATTCCTTATGTATCAAATTTTATTGAGTTTATATAATCATAAAGAATTTACTGCAAAAGCAAATGAAGTTGAAAA
>NZ_JANLVD010000257.1:0-82454 GCF_031363805.1 Flavobacterium sp.
AGTTTTTCTGGATTTTTTCCCAACATATTTGCAAGGTTTTAAAGCTCTAAAATACAAAATTCTGCAAGAAAAAACAAATAAATTAATCATTAAATAATTAACAATCAATGCGATAAGTATGGTTTAAGGAGCAACTAATTAACAAATCGATATAAACTTTTGAATCTCTAAAATCAATAGGGTAGTAGTCTTTAATTTCAAACAAATCTAAATAATCATTATCATACATCATTTTAAATAAATCAGAATGATTACTGAATAATCTTGAAAATTCATTTATTGCATTACGTATAGCTAATTCTTTTATGAATGATTCATAGGAATAATTATTTTGAATATCTAAAGAAAGTTTTAAAAAACCTTTTTTCACTTCGTTTTTTAATGCTAATTCAATTTCATTTTTTGAATAATTGCGCAAAGAATTTTGATAAACATGTTTGAGTTCAGAAAGTTGATGTTCCTTATTAATTGAAAAATTTTTTTCAAAATTTTCAATCAATTCTCGTATAATATTGAAAGCTTTGCCAAAGGATAAAGTTTCTTTGCTAAATTGGATTAATTTATGTTTTAAAAAACTTTCTCCAATTCTATATGCCTTATTGTAATTTGAATTATAAATATTAAGATAATCCATCCAGTTCAATGTTTATTCGATTAGCAGCTTCAATTTTATTTTTGTCCATTACTTTGGTATAAATCTGTGTTGTAGAAACGTTTTTATGACCTAACAATTTTGATACGGTATATATGTCTGTTCCATTTGCAAGTTGTAAGGTTGCGTAACTATGTCTAAAATTATGAAATGAAATTTTCTTTTTAATACCTGATTTTTTTATCCATTCTTTCAAAGGTCTGGTTATTTGATGATATTGAACTCCTCCAAATACAAGTCCAACATCAGTTTTTTGTGTTTTTAATATATTATATGCAGTATCAGAAATAGGATGATTTTTTATTGATTTTGTTTTCTCTTCTTTTAATGATATGTAATAGCCTTGATGTATGTCTTTAAATAGGTTTTCCCAATTAAGATTATTTATATCTACAAAACGTAAACCACTCAAAGCTGAAAATACTGCCATATATTTAACTTTTTCAATTTTAATTTCAGTTTTCCATAACAAAGAAATTTCTTCTTCGGTTAAGTACTCTCTATGTGTTTCCTCTTCTTTAATATATTCTGCATCTTCAGCTAAATTTTTTTCGATCAAATTTTGTTTATATGCAATCTTTAATACAGAGATAAAATTTTTAAAATAAGATGAAGCAGTATTTTTTGTTATCTTTTTCTCAACTTTTGAATTTCGTGTGCTTTTTGCGTTTAAAAGATAAGTTCTGTACTTTTTTATATAATCGAGAGTTAAATTATTAGTTAGTATTGTACCTCCACTAAAATTTTCTAAATGATTTAAAGAAGCTTTCCACGAATTGTGATTTGATTTACTGCCAGTATTAAAATACTCGTTAACCACATTTTTATAAAGAGTTATAAAATTAACATTCAACACTACATTATCTTTAAAACCAAATTCTTTATTTTTAAGTTGGACGTTTCTTTTGGATCTGATTATTTCTGCAAGGTCAAAATTTTCTTTGTTGTGCTTTTTTTCTTCTGCTGTTTTTGGATTGTCAAATAAATATAACTTTAAAAATTCTCTACGGCTTTCGGTTCCATTTTTAGGATTTATGATAGGAGGGTAGTAGTCTAAATAAAGACTTATTTTTCCAGTATTCAATATTTTTTCTCTTAATGTTACTTTGCTCATAATTGATTATTGAAAAATTTTATTTAAATCTTCCTTTTTTACTAATGTATATTTTCCATATTTCTTTTTTGGAATATTATGTCTTTTAATAATGTTATATAATGCACCATTTGAAATATTAAATTTTTCAATAGCTTCATTAATGGTATAAGAATTATTTGGGTTGATTTCACTTTCTCTATTAGGGTTCACATAATCAGGACTTATCAAATTATTTTCAAAATAACTATCAATATCTTTTCTCCTGATTAATGTTTTTCTAACGGAAAAGTTGAAAGCATTTAATTCCTTTTGTTCTATTAATCTATAAACAGTTTTGGAAGACATATTTAGTAATATTGATGCTTCTTTAACGGTTAAAAAATCTTTTGAATTTACATCAACTACGTAATTAGAAACTTTTAATTTTGTTTCTTTATCGCTTGCATCAATTTTTTTCATTTTTTGATTTAACTTATAATCTTTTTTATTACAAGTTCGTGAGCAATATTTAGTTTTTGTTGTTTTGGCATCAAAGACATTTTTGCAATAATCACAGATTCTTTTCACGATAATATTTGAACTCATATTATTCAGGTATTAAAAAGTTATAAGATGACTTAAGTAGAAATAAAGGTAAATAAGAGACATAATTTCTCTTTAAATTTCAAATATATAAAAAATATATTTATGAAGTACAAAAATGGTACAAAAAGTAACGAAAAATAACAAAATATCGCAAATTGAAATCTTGTTAAAAATATCTACATCCTTTATTTAAAAGGTTTTGTTATATTATTTTTTGTTTTGATTTGTGATGTTTTAGTGAACTACTTCCCGATACAAAAATTCGCAAAAATATTACCCAGCAATTCATCATTAGTTACTTGACCTGTAATTTCTCCAAAATAATAGAGCGCTTGTTTAATATCTATAGACATCAAATCCGAAGACAAATTGGTTTGCATTCCAAATTTTACTTTTTGAATTTCTTCTAATGCTTTAAGCAATGAATCATAATGTCTGGTATTTGTTACAATGGTTTCATTATTCCGCAAGGCACCAGTATTTACAAATGAAAGTAATTTATTTTTTAAATCCTCCACACCGTTATTATTTTTGGCAGAAATTAATAAAATGTTTGGAATTTTAGATTCTAAATCCAGAATTTCTATTTTAGACAATAAATCTTTTTTATTCCCAATAATGACCAATGGCTTCAATGGAAATTGATTTTTAATTTTTTCAATTTCAATATTTACAGTTTCTAAATTAGTTCTTGAACATTGAACACTATCAACTAAAAATAAAACTACTTGCGCTTGTTCAATTTTCTCAAAGGTTTTTTTAATTCCAATACTTTCTATTACATCTTTTGTTTCTCGTATTCCGGCCGTATCTATAAAACGAAAACCAATACCACCAATAACTATTTCATCTTCAATAGTATCACGTGTTGTTCCAGCAATTTCAGATACAATGGCACGTTCTTCATTTAGTAAAGCATTCAATAAAGTCGATTTTCCAACATTGGGCTCTCCAACAATAGCTATTGGAATTCCGTTTTTAATCACGTTTCCAACAGCAAAGGAATCAATCAATCGTTTGAGTACAAATTCTATTCTATTCAATAAGTCTTTAAATTGTGTTCTATCTGCAAATTCAACATCTTCTTCAGCAAAATCAAGTTCCAACTCAATAAGGGAAGCAAAATTCAAAAGTTCTTCACGAAGTTTAGCTATTTCGTTGCTAAAACCGCCACGCATTTGTTGCATCGCAATTTGATGTGCGGCTTCATTGTCTGACGAAATCAAATCGGCAACAGCTTCAGCTTGCGACAAATCCATTTTACCATTCAAGAAAGAACGCAAGGTAAATTCTCCTGGCTGAGCAGTTCTACATCCTTTTCGGAGAGTTAATTGTATAATTTGCTGCTGAATATATGTGGAACCATGGCATGAAATCTCAATAGTATTTTCGCCAGTGTATGAATTTTTCCCCTTAAAAATAGATAGTAAAACTTGGTCTAAAATTTTATCATCATCTACAATATGACCCAAATGAAGTGTGTGTGACTTTTGTTTGGAAATATCTTTTCCTGATACCGATTGAAACATGGAAGCAGCAATCGTGATGGCTTCTGAACCAGAAATCCTAATCACAGCAATGGCTCCAGCACCAGATGGTGAAGCTAAAGCTACAATTGTATCGTTATATATCATGAATTTATTTTGGAAGTTTAAATGTTGCAAAGTTACAAAGTTTTTTTACAAAGTTTGAAAATGTAATTATCAGTTGTGAGTTGTCCGTTGTGGGTTGTGAGTTGCGAATTGTAAGTTGTTAGTTTGATGACATATTTTTGATTATTGGTTTTATAGAAGATTAAAGCATTAATTTTTAAAACCTATAACCCATAACTAGAATCCTTCAAAAACGCCCAATCCAAACAATGCAAAATCATATTTTACAGGATCTTCTGGATCAAACAGTCTAAGATTATTGTCTAATTCCTGTAATGCTTTTGCATCATTTTGCTTTCTGATTAATAAATTCAATTTTCGGGCTACATTTCCAGAATGTACATCAAGCGGACAAGATAGGGCAGAGGCTGGAATGGTTTTCCAGATTCCAAAATCGACACCTTTATTATCCTGTCGAACCATCCAACGCAGAAACATATTGATTCTTTTGGCAGCAGAACCATTCATTGGATCAGAAATGTGTTTTTGTGTTCTTTGAGAATCACTTACTTCAAAAAATATTTTTTTAAAAGCCGAAATACTGCTTTGGGTTGAATTGGATGTTATATTTTTTGAAAAAACATTTTCCAACCCACCATTATTTTTATAGATATGTTGTAGACTTTTTATAAACTGACTAAAATCTTGACCATTAAAAGTTCGATGAACAAAATTTTCTAAAGTTTCCAATTGTGTTTCGGTATGCGACATGACAAAATCAAAAGGTGAATTCCCCATAAGATGCATCATTTTATGAGAATTTTGAATAATCATTTTTCTATTTCCCCAAGCAATGGTAGCACTCAAGAAACCAGCAATTTCAATATCTTCCTTTGTCGAAAACAAATGTGGAATCTGAATAGGATCAGTTTCTATAAAATTGGGATTGTTATAAATTTCAACTTTTTGATCGAGAAAAGATTTGATTTCTTCAGGATTCATAAATTTAAAGTCTTACCTCCAAATCATTCGCGTTCACTAGCGAATCTATATTTCCATCTACCATAATTAATTTTCGATCGGCCATATTAGCCAATTCTTCGTTGTGGGTAACTATAACAAAAGTTTGATTAAACTCATCTCGAAGTTTGAAAAACAATTGGTGCAAATTTTCTGCCGTGTGCGTATCCAAATTCCCCGAAGGCTCATCGGCAAAAATAATAGCTGGTTTGTTTATCATGGCTCTTGCAACGGCTACACGCTGTTGTTCTCCACCTGAAAGTTCATTTGGTTTGTGGTTTATTCTATGAGAAAGCCCTAAATAAGTGAGCAATTTTTCTGCTTCAATTTCTGTATCATGTTTGTTTTTATTTGCAATAAATGCAGGAATACAAACATTTTCAAGTGCCGTAAATTCGGGTAATAATTGGTGAAATTGAAATATAAAACCTAAATTCAAATTTCTGAATTTAGATAACACTTTATCGCTCATTTCTAAAATATTCTCGCCATTTATTTCGAGTTTCATACCAATTGATTCAGTTGGAGTGTCGAGGGTTCCTAAAATTTGTAATAAAGTTGTTTTCCCAGCACCAGATGCACCAACAATTGAAACTATTTCTCCTTTTTTAATATGCAAATCAACTCCTTTCAAAACCTGAAGCTCATCGTAATATTTTTGTATGTTTTTGGCTGTAATCATTAGGGGTAATTTTCACAAAGAAACAAAGAAATTGTATTAATTTCAAATAAAATTTGGATTGTCAATTTATAATTTTTAGTTAAATAGAATGTTTTGTTTAATTTTTGACTACTTTTGTTAAACAAATATAATTTAATGAAATCAATTATCATTGCTTTGGTATTATTATTAGCAAATAATAGTAAATATAAATTACCAGAGAATTTAAAAAATACGAATGTAAAAAAAATGGAAGCAGAAAAAAATAGTGAAATTGCAATATTTGCAGGAGGTTGTTTTTGGTGTACCGAAGCAGTTTTTCTGCAACTTGAAGGAGTAGAAAGTGTATTTCCCGGATACATTGGTGGCAAAGAAGCAAATCCAACATATGAAGAAGTTTGTTCTGGATATTCAGGTCATGCAGAGGCAGTTAAAATTGTATTTGATCCAAAAAAAATAAATTTTGAAGATTTGATCGAAGTATTTTTTGCCACACACGACCCAACTACAATAAATAGACAAGGAGCTGATGTTGGTTCCCAATACCGAAGTGAAATTTTTTATACTACAGAAAATCAGATGATTAAAGCAAAATCATATATTGAAAATTTGAATAATCAAAATACGTTTGGTAAAAAAGTAGTGACTAAAATTTCTAGTGCTACACAATTTTTTGTGGCTGAAAATTACCATCAAAATTATTACAATCAGAATAAGGACAAGTCTTATTGTTCTTATATGATTACTCCAAAAATAGAAAAAGTAAAAAAAGAATTTAAAGAAAAACTGAAAAAATAAACATGAGTACACTAACGGACAAAGAAATTATTGAAATTTTAGGCGATAACCATCAAATGACTTCAGCCGAATCTCCAATACGATCTGATGCTTTTATGAAAACAGATCACGAAAAGATGCAAAATATTGAAAAATATTTTTATCATATTATGGATGAGTTGGGACTTGACATGACCGATGATAGTTTGCAAGGTACACCGCACAGAGTTGCCAAAATGTTTGTAAATGAAATTTTTAATGGGTTAGATCCAAAAAATAAACCAAAAATTTCAACTTTCGAAAATAGTTATCAATACGATAAAATGCTTGTTGAAGCCAACATAAGTTTTAATTCAACTTGTGAGCATCATTTTTTGCCTATATTTGGGAAAGCCCATATTGGTTATATTTCGAATGGCAGGGTTATTGGTTTGTCAAAACTAAATAGAATTGTAGATTATTTTTCTCGAAGACCGCAAGTTCAAGAACGTTTGATTATGCAAATTTTCAATGATTTGAAATTGGCTTTAGATACAGAAAATGTAATAGTAGTCATGGAAGCCAAGCACTTGTGTGTTTCTAGCAGAGGAATTAAACACGAATCGAGTTTTACATCTACTATACAATACGGTGGAATTTTCAATGATAAAGAAAACAGAAATGATTTTTTTAATATGGTGAATTCTGAAAAATAAATTTGGCACTAATTTTGTACATTTATATTTTGTAATTTAAATTAATTTAAAATGTCAAACGAAATACAAATTGAAACAACATCGCGTTCAGATTATAAAATAGGAAAACTTGTTTTGGGAATTGTATTGGATCTTGTTGGAATGTTGTCATACCTGATTCCTGTAGCTGGAGAATTTGCCGATATTATTTGGGCTCCAATTGCTGCTTTTACTTTGGCAAATATGTACAAAGGTTCGGTTGGTAAAATAGGTGGTATAGTAACTTTTATTGAAGAAATTGTGCCAGGACTGGATTTTATTCCAACCTTTACATTGACTTGGATTTATGAATATTATATAGCCAAGAGAAAATAAATTTTTAAGCAAAAACTCCAGAAAATTTCTGGAGTTTTTTTTAATCTAAGCTTAAAGTTATTTGACCATCGTCATCTAGTTCTGTTTGTATATCTTCAGAAATATTTTCATCACCAGAGACTTCCAAATCTTCAGCAATAACCTCAACAGGCTCTTCAAATGGAAGCGAATCTAACAAATTAACTTGTTTTAATTTGTCCGATGTCAATTGATTTCCAATGGCTTTTATTCCTTTTATTCCAATAAATTGTTCTAAATCGATGGTTTGATTTTCTTTTTGAATACCTTTTATTTTGGTAAATATTATTTCTGCAACCGGACGCCAATCTGTAGAAACTATTTCTAGTTGCGATTTTTCATGTTCAGTAATAAAAATAGTTGCATTGTTTTCATTTTCAACCAAAAAGCGTTTCACAAAATATTTTTCTTTTTCGCCATCAAAATAAATGGCTGATATTGGTTTTTTGGGATGCCATTTTTCAAGAACAACCATATCTTCATCAAAATGTGTCGTCAATTCTGGAATAATTGTTTTCAATTTCCCTGATTGATTAATGATTAGCAAACGATCATTCGGACGAAATTCCCCCAACAATTCGCCTCTTCCATCCACATTTAAACGTTGGACAGTGTCATCGAACCATATTTTTCTTGGTCGCAAAGTTGAAATTCCTTTTTCTTTGAGCTCAATTTTTTTAATTGGATATTTGGATACTGTATTTCCTTTACTCACACGACCTTTTATGGCAATTTCAGCAAAATCGATATCCCATTTTAATTTCTTAATACTTCCTACTTGACGCAGTAAAATGGTCACCACTTCGGCTTCACCATTAGGATTATGTGAAAAATACAATACTTGCGAACCAGCAGTTCCATTGGTCAAATCATAAGCTTTATCTCGGGTTACACCAGAAACATTGAAACGTTTTATAAAAGAAGAACCATTTTTACCGTCACGATAAATCATATTGTAAATGGTGCGTTTGTCATTCTTGTCGAAAACTGCAATATGAATAATGTCTTTACCAACAAATTTTTTGTCATCAACTTTAGAAATCATGAGTTTTCCATCTCGAAGAAAAACAATTACATCATCAATATCAGAACAATCGGCTACATATTCGTCTTTCTTTAAACCAGTTCCAAAGAAACCTTCTTCTTTGTTTACATACAATTTTGTATTTCTTAAAACAACTTTTGTGGCTTCAATGGTATCAAAACTTCTGAGTTCGGTTTGGCGTTCGCGACCTTTTCCGTATTTTTCCTTCAATTTTGTAAAATAATCAATAGCAAAATCAATTAGGTTGTCTAAATGATGTTTCACTTGTTCGATATCGCCTTCGAGAGATTCAATTTTATCTTGTGCTTTATTGCTATCAAATTTAGAAATACGCATAATTCGTATGTCTAACAACCGAAGAATATCATCTTCTGTGACAGCACGTTTTAGCTTTTTTGTAAATGGTTTCAAACCATCATCAACCGCTTTGATAACATCTTCTCGTGTAGTTTTGTCTTCAATGTCACGATAGATTTTGTTTTCGATAAAAATACGTTCTAACGAAAGGAAATGCCATTGTTCTTCAAGTTCACTTAACTGGATTTCAAGTTCGCTTTTTAATAATTGAACCGTTCTCTCGGTCGAAATCTTCAACATATCAGAAACACCAATAAATAAAGGTTTGTTGTCTTCAATGACACAACCTAAAGGCGCAACAGAAGTTTCGCAACCTGTAAAGGCATATAAAGCATCAATCGATTTATCAGGAGAAACACCAGGATAAAGATGAATTAATATTTCAACTTCGGCAGCAGTATTGTCTTCAATTTTCTTGATTTTGATTTTCCCTTTTTCGTTGGCTTTCAAAATACTATCAATAAGTGTTGATGTATTTGTAGAAAACGGAATTTGGGTAATTACTAATGTTTGCTTGTCTAGTTGCGAAATTTTAGCACGAACACGAACACGTCCGCCACGCAAACCATCATTATAATTAGAAATATCAGCAATTCCAGCGGTTTGAAAATCAGGGAAAATAGTAAATGGTTTTCCCTTCAGAATTTTTATCGAAGCATCAATGAGTTCATTGAAATTGTGAGGCAACACTTTCGTGGATAAACCTACGGCAATTCCTTCGGCACCAGAAGCTAACAATAATGGAAATTTTACAGGAAGATTATTTGGTTCTGCACGCCGACCATCGTAAGACATTCCCCAATCGGTAATTTTAGGAGAATACAATACTTCTAAAGCAAATTTCGAAAGTCGTGCTTCAATATATCGTGAAGCTGCAGCACTATCGCCAGTGAGAATATTCCCCCAGTTTCCTTGACAGTCTATAAGTAATTCTCTTTGACCAATTTGTACCATGGCATCGCCAATACTGGCATCACCGTGCGGATGATACTGCATCGTGTGACCTACAACATTGGCAACTTTATTGTAACGACCATCATCTAATTCTTTTAAAGAATGCATGATACGACGTTGAACAGGTTTGAAACCATCTTCAATTGCAGGAACAGCACGCTCGAGAATTACATAGGAAGCGTAATCCAAAAACCAGTCTTTGTACATTCCTGTAACTTTGGTAATGGTATCTTCTGGATTTTCATCGTTTTCGTAAAAGTGTTGACCTTCAAAGTTTTTGGCATCCACTTTTATAATATCATCATCATTTTCCACTTGATTGTCATCAATTGATTGGTCATCATCTGAAAAATTTTCTTCAGAATTTGAGTTGATGTTTTCTTCTTCTTCGTCTTTCATTTATATTGATTCCGAAATTAATTTTATTAAATCTTCTCTACTTGGCAAAATTGTTTTGTATTTACTAGCAAAAATTTGTTCGTTATTTTCTGGTAATGTGTATTCTACAACCAATTCACTTTTATTCTGGCAAAGCACAATTCCAATGGTTTTGTTTTCGCCTTCCAATCGCATTTCTCTGTCATAATAATTGACATACATCTGCATTTGTCCTAGGTCCTGATGTTTTAATTCGCCTATTTTCAAGTCTATTAAAACAAAGCATTTTAAAACTCTATTGTAAAAAACCAAATCAATTCTAAAATGTTTATCGTCAAATGTGATTCTTTTCTGACGTGCCACAAATGCAAAACCATCGCCAAGTTCTAAAAGAAAATATTCTAATTTATTGATGATTTCTTGTTCTAAATCTGACTCAGAATATTGATGCAATTCTGGCAATCCCAAAAATTCTAAAATATAAGGATCTTTGATAATATCTTTTGGTTTTTCAATAATTTGACCTTTTTCCGATAATTTTAAAATTCCTTCTTTGTCTCTACTTAAAGCCAAACGAGTATATAATGCGCTATCGTATTGGCGTTTTAGTTCTCGAACACTCCAATTATACTTTTCAGATTCGATTTCATAAAAACTTCTTTCTTTTTCATCATCAATTCGCATCAAAAAAGTATAATGCGACCATGTTAGTTTAAAAAATGAAATTAGAGTTTGAAAATCAATATTCTTGAATTTCGCAGACAGTGTTTTCTTTTTAGTATTTTGCAATTCCGCAGACAGTGTCTGCGTATTTTGAATTTGTAAAATCCGAGTCAATGACTCGGATTTTGAATAAATTAAATAAAACTGTCTTATTTGTTCTAAATTTCTCAACGAAAATCCTTTTCCAACCTCACTCGTTAATTGTTCTGAAAGTCCTTTTAAAACTTGTTTTCCATATTCCGCACGGTCTTTTCCGTTTTGTTCTTCTTCAACAATCATTCTACCTATTTCAAAATAAGTATAAGTCATTGTTGAATTTACGGTACGCAAAACTTGCTGTCGGGCATTTTGCAATAACGCAACAACTTGTTTAAATAAAATTTTATTTTGAATATCTTTTGACAAAAAATTTAATTTAAATAATTTTAACCTGCTTCCACCACATCCAATTCCACTTTTAAATTATTGATAATAAAAGTTTGTCTATCTGGCGTATTTTTTCCCATATAAAACTCCAATAATTTTTCTATGGAAGTTGCTTTGTCTAACATTACAGGATCTAATCGAATGGTTTCACCAATAAAATTCTTGAACTCATCGGGCGAGATTTCTCCCAATCCTTTAAATCGTGTAATTTCTGGTTTTGGTTTCAGTTTTTCGATGGCATCACGACGCTCTTGTTCAGAATAACAATAAATGGTTTCTTTTTTGTTACGAACTCTAAACAAAGGGGTTTGCAAGATATACAAATGTCCTTCTTTAATCATTTCTGGGAAAAATTGCAGGAAAAAAGTAATTAGCAGCAAACGAATATGCATTCCATCAACATCAGCATCAGTAGCAATTACAATATTGTTGTAACGCAAATCTTCCATGCTTTCTTCAATATCAAGGGCGGCTTGCAATAAGTTGAATTCTTCGTTTTCGTACACAATTTTCTTACTCATTCCATAAGAATTCAAAGGTTTTCCTCGTAAACTAAAAACCGCTTGTGTATTCACATCGCGAGATTTGGTAATAGAACCCGAAGCGGAATCTCCTTCCGTAATAAAAAGGGTGCTTTCTAAACTTCGCGGATTTTTCGCATCGGTCAAATGAACTCGGCAATCACGCAGTTTTTTATTGTGTAAACTCGATTTTTTAGCTCGGTCTTTGGCCAATTTTCTTATTCCAGAAAGTTCTTTACGCTCGCGTTCGGCCTGAAGAATTTTTCGCAAAAGCAAATCAGCAGTCTCTGGATTTTTATGTAAAAAATTATCCAGTTTGGTTTTTATAAAATCGTTTACAAAAGTTCGAACCGATGCTAAATTTGGTCCCATATCTGTAGAACCTAACTTAGTTTTGGTCTGACTTTCAAAAACGGGCTCTTCGACACGAACTACAATTGCCGAAACAATAGATTTTCGAATATCGGAAGCTTCAAAAGGTTTGTTGTAAAATTCTTTAATCGTTTTTACAATTGATTCTCTAAAAGCACCCAAATGTGTTCCTCCTTGCGTTGTATTCTGACCATTGACAAACGAATAATATTCTTCTGAATATTGGGTTTTACTATGTGTAATGGCAATTTCAATATCATCACCCAAAAGATGAATTATTGGATACACCATATCTTCTTCGGCAATGGTTTCTTCTAACAAATCTTTCAGTCCATTATCGGAATAATATTTTTCTCCGTTGTAAATTATTGTTAATCCTGTATTTAGGTAACAATAATTTTTAAGCATTTTGATAATGTACTCATTTCGATATTTGTAATTTTTGAAAATAGCTTCATCAGCCACAAAAGACACTTTGGTTCCTTTGCGTTTTGTACTTTCAATAATATCTTCTTCTAATGTTAGATTTCCTGCAGAGAATTCGGCTGCTTTTTGTTGGTTATCTCGAACCGATTCAACTCTGAAATAATGAGACAAAGCATTGACAGCTTTGGTTCCCACTCCATTTAAACCAACCGATTTTTTAAAGGCTTTCGAATCATATTTTCCACCGGTGTTCATTTTAGAGACTACATCGACAACTTTTCCTAACGGTATGCCACGACCATAATCGCGAACGGTGACCAATTTGTCTTTCATGGTGACTTCGATGGTTTTTCCAGCGCCCATAACAAACTCATCGATACAGTTGTCGAGCACTTCTTTTAATAAAATATAAATTCCATCATCGGGCGAAGAACCGTCACCAAGCTTGCCAATGTACATTCCTGGACGCAAACGAATGTGTTCTTTCCAGTCGAGCGAACGAATATTGTCTTCATTATATTGATCTACTTCTTGCATTTTAAAAATTATCGATTTTATGCTAATATATGTGAAATAGATTTCAAATAAAAACACTTTGCAGAAAGTTATTGACAAGTTATCAGTCAATACATGTTCATTTAATTAGCCTGTTGGGTGTAATTAATGTTAGTCGTCTGTTCTAGTATTTTTTGTGTAGAGAAACGGAACAAAACTTCTCGATACGCTATGCTACTCGAAGTGACGTGTATCGAGAACCGTTTTTAATCTAATTTTTATTGTTCTCAATTAGATTTTTTACCAAAAATTACTAGAGCTAAAGAAATATTATCTTTAAAAACCAATTGCACCCAACGGGCTTAATTATTATGATTTGCTAAATAAAATCAAATTACATATTTGTTTTAATGGCGCTAAAAAATTTAAAATACATGTTAAAAAAATATAAAATTATTATTATTTTTAAGTTAAAAAATTACTATATTGCATCAACCAATTAAATTTTAAATTAATAACCAATTAATTATGAAAAAAGTAATATTATTTTTGTTTTTAACACACGCTAGCTTTCTTTTTGCACAAAAAGAAATTACTGGTAAAGTCACAGAAAATTCAGGAACAGCTTTACCTGGAGTCAATGTTTTAGTCAAGGGAACGTCAGTAGGCGTTTCAACAGATTTCGAAGGTAGTTTTAAAATCGAAGCTAAAGAAGGTGAAACTTTAGTTTTTAGTTATCTAGGTTTTGGAACAGTTGAGAAAATGGTAGATCAAGGAAATGTTATTGATGTTATTATGTCAGATGGCGGTGGCGGTCAAGTTCTTGAAGATGTTACAATTGTAGGTTCAAGAGCAGCGCCAAGAAGCAATGTTACCTCTGCGCTACCCATCGATGTTTTATCTTCAAAAGATTTGGTTTCAACAGGTCAAAATACGTTTGACAAAGCATTGCAATACAAAATTCCCTCTTTTAATACAGTTCAAACGCCTGTAAATGATGCGACTTCATTATTAGATCCGTATGAAATTAGAAATATGGGACCCAGTAGAACGCTGATACTTATTAACGGAAAACGTAAAAACATGAGTGCGTTGGTGTATACGCAAACTTCTCCTGGACGTGGGGAAACAGGTGCAGATATCTCCGCCATTCCTACGGATGCAATTGAAAAAGTCGAAATATTGCGAGATGGTGCTTCTGCACAATATGGTTCTGATGCCATAGCTGGTGTAATGAATATTATTTTGAAAAAGAATACCACTTTTGGTTCAGCAACTTTAAGAACTGGAATTACATCAGAAGGTGATGGTGAAATGTATGGTATTAGTTTAAACAATGGTTCTACAGTCGGACAAAAAGGCTTTATCAATTATACTGTAGATTTTTCTAAAGTTAATTTGGCTAATAGACCAGGTATTTTGAATGTAGCTGATGAGGTGGGTTTCTGGGGTGCAACGGAAACTGAGGTAAAGACATTTTTAGATAAAAGACCAGATGGCGGAAATGTAAACGGTTCTCCTGAAACTGCTGCTGCAAAATTTTTAATTAATGGTGGGTCGGATGTTAGCGAAAACACACAATTTTATTATAATGCTGCCTATGTTTATAAAAAAGTAAATTCTTTTGCCAATTATAGAGCTCCTTATTGGAGATCAGCTTCTTCAATGCCTTATTTGTCTAGTTTATACGGAAATGGTACGCTTGCTTCATATGAAGGATATGGACCAACATTTATTGGAGATTTAAATGATTATAACGCAACATTGGGATTTAAATCAAAAATGAATGGATGGATTACTGATGTTAGTTTAACTACAGGTGGAAATTCTCAAACATATACTGTTACCGATTCACAAAATAGATCATATACTGATACTAATGGAAATGGAAGACAAGATGATTTTGTTACTGAACCGTTTATTTATGCAGCTGACCCAAATGTATATACAGGTCAAACGAATTTCAAACCAGGAGGAACAACTTTTAACCATTATGTCGGAAACTTAGATATATCAAAAGTATTGTCTGATGAAATAAGTATTGGTTTTGGTTCTGAATTTAGAAGTGAAAATTTTGAAATTTTAGCTGGTGATGAAGCTTCATACATTGGAAGCGGAGCTGATTCTTTTCAAGGGAATAGACCTGAAAACTCAGGAAAATTTAATCGATACAATTTAGGATTTTATTTTGATGTGGCTTATGACGTCACTAAAGATTTCCTAGTAAACGGTACGGTTCGTTATGAAAATTACAGCGATTTTGGAGATGCAACTGTATGGAAATTAAGTTCTAGATATAAACTTTGGGGCGACAAATTAACCTTTAGAGGATCTGCTTCTACTGGTTTTAGAGCACCCTCTTTGCATCAAATTTACACAGAAAAATCTCAATCAACATTTTCTGGAACAAATATAGTTGTTACAGGAATTACGAGCAACGTTTCCACAACAGCAAGAAGAATTGGAGTTCCCAAATTAACATCAGAAAAATCTACAAATTATACTTTAGGTATTGGATTTAAACCAGTTAAAAACTTTAACTTAACAGTGGATTACTATAATATTAAAGTAACAGACAGAATAGTTTTAGGAAATCTTATCGACTTCGGAGCTACTGGACAACAAGCATTTTTTGTAAATGCTATAGATTCTAGAACTGAAGGAATTGATTTTGTAGCTGGATATAGAAACATTATGTTAGGATCTGGAAAATTAGCCTTAAACTTATCTGGTAATTACACTACTGTAAATAGAACTGCGGGTACAATTCGTAATCCAGCAGGTGTTCAAAATCTTACAGGAACTTTAGCTGGTCAATCTGTATTTAATTCAACTCAAAATGCATTAATGTTTACTTCTAGACCAAAATTTAAATATATTTTTGGTGGAGATTATGAAATAAATAAATTTATTTTCTCTCTTAACAATACTGTTTTTGGTCCAACTAAATTTAATAATAATGATTATTCTTCTACTGATACTGCCGTAGACATTAGAACCAATGACTTGAGAACGGTATTTCTTACTAAACTTGTAACCGATTTGGGAATAAGCTATTCTGCATCTGAAAAGTTAACATTATCACTAAATGTAAACAATTTATTAAATGTTTTGCCAGAATATAAAATTGAAGCTAACACTCCAGAAGCACAAGCTTTGATTGATAATCCAGCAAATCTTAAAAGAATACAACAAAATATTACTTTCAACGGTCGATATTCTCAAATGACTTACGATGGCTATCATTTTAGTCAATTGGGTACGATGTTTAATTTATCACTAAATTATAAATTTTAAAAATTGATTAATAATTTTCAAAAGAGCTATCAAATGATGGCTCTTTTTTTTACTTTTAATGTAAAAAATATAACTATGGCAACATTATATGAAGGAAAAATGGCAGAAATTTACGATGCCATGTATCAAACTTTTGTCAATTACGACGAAGAATTCCTATTTTATTCCAATATTTTAAAAGAAAATAACTGCAATAGTGTTCTTGAAATAGGGAGTGGCACTGGAAATTTAAGCAAACGCTTTGCAACAAGTAATATAAATTACATAGGTTTGGAATACAGCAACAGCATGATAGAAATTGCCAAAAATAGAAATCCAACTTGTGATTATATTTTAGCAGACATGAGAAATTTTAACCTAGAAAATCCAGTAGAATCAATAATTATTACGGGAAGAACCACCAGCTATTTGATAACAAATGCAGATATTAAGAATACTTTTTCTTCAATTTATAAAAATCTTTCAAAAAATGGAATTGTATGTTTTGATTTTATAGATGCCAATAGGTATATTCCATATGCACTCGAAAATCAGTTAATTGAACACACTGCGGAATACGATGGTGTAAAATATTACAGAGAAGGAAATTGGCAGGTTGCACCGCTAGAAAACTTTATGTTGAATTGGACAGCAAAATATTATACCTACAATGATGGAATTAAAAACTTGATAAGTGAAGATTTTTCTACAGTTAGAGTATTTACATTAAATGAAATACAACTTTTTTTGCATTTAAATAACTTTGATATCATTCAAACCATAGACAGGAAAACCTATGCGTACGATACTTTTGTAATTGTGGCAAAAAAAAGATAATGACATTGTAATTTACTTATAAATTACATCAATATTTTTTAGTTATAATGACAAAAAATACCACCATCATAAGGTGTCCAAAAAGCTGCCTTTTGATTGGATTCTTTCAATGTACTATTTGCCCAAGAATTGCAGGTTTTAAATAAACTATAACTTCCAATAGCGTTATAAAAAGCATCGTTTTTAGCATAGCTATGACCAGAAATCCATTCGATATTTTGGTTTAAGTCTCTTTTAAAACTATTTGAAATGTAGGCAGTCATTTTTTTATAGTTTTCCTTGGAGATTTTGATTTTTTTGCAACTTGTATTTTCAGTAATGGTTTTGTAAAATGTAGTATGCATAGCTGTTGTGCTCAAACCTGTGGCTGCTTTTAAGGCTGTGCTAACTTTTAAATCTGACCATTCTGGCGTGTCGAGATAAAAACCTTTGTCTCCCCAACCAAAGGCTAGATAATTCATAATTGAATCTTTGGATTTTGTATGTTGAAATTGGATTTCAGAAGACCAATCTTTGATTTCGTTTTTTATGGGAACTATAATATCGGTATGAACACCATTGGTTTTAATGAAAATTTCAATTTCTTGCTTTTGACTTTGACTCACTTCCTCGTTTACAGTTATTTTTGAGAATAAGAAACCAAACACGATATAAACTAAAATAAAAGCTACAAATGCTAATATTGAATTGAATAAAAATTTTAAGGTTTGTTTTGTGGTATTCATTTAGATATTTTTTTTAAAATCATTTCAAATATCAAGCCAAATATCTAAAATACTGTTAAAATTTTAAATACTACCTGCCCCGGATTGCAACGAAAAGCATTTTGATATTTTGTTGTATTTTTTCTTGACGAAAAAGAGCGACGATAGAAGCTCCTTTTTTGTTTTAGAAAAACACAACAAAATGAAAAATCTTGAAGTGAAAAGCTGGAAATAGGCACAAAAAAACCGCAAAATTTCTTTAACGGCTGTTTTTTATAAAATGCACTTCGACAAGCTCAGTGTGACAAACGTGTTTTAAACGTTGAAACGGAAATGCATTACATCGCCATCCTTGACAATATATTCTTTGCCTTCTACTTTAAATTTTCCTGCTTCTTTGGCCTTGGCTTCCGTACCATAATGAATATAATCTTCGTATGAAATAACTTCGGCGCGAATGAATCCTTTTTCGAAATCGGTGTGAATAACCCCAGCCGCTTGCGGTGCAGTTGCACCAATATTGATTGTCCAAGCGCGGACTTCTTTGACACCTGCCGTGAAATAGGTTTGTTGTTTTAATAATTTATAAGCGGCACGAATCAAAACTGATGCGCCAGGCTCAGTTAATCCCATATCTTCTAAGAAAACTTGGCGTTCTTCGTAGGTTTCAAGCTCGGTAATATCGGCTTCTGTTCCTACGGCAAGGACAATAACTTCGGCATTTTCATCTTTTACCAATTCGCGAACTTGCTCAACATATTTATTTCCAGTTGCTGCAGAATCTTCATCGACGTTGCAAACATACAATACTGGTTTTGAAGTAATTAATTGAAATGTTTCAAATAATTCTTCTTCTTCATAACCTTTTGGTGTTACAGTTCTTGCCGATTTTGCTTGTAGTAATGCTTCACGAATTCGGTTTAGCAATCCTTGTTCTGTTTGTGCTTCTTTATTTCCAGTTTTTGCTGCGCGATTTACTTTTTCCAAACGTTTTTCAACGGTTTCTAAATCTTTTAATTGCAACTCAATATCAATAGTTTCTTTGTCGCGAATAGGATTTACATTGCCATCTACATGGATAATATTGTCATTGTCAAAACAACGCAAAACATGAATAATAGCATTACATTCTCTAATATTTCCAAGAAATTGATTGCCTAGTCCTTCGCCTTTGCTGGCACCTTTTACCAATCCAGCAATATCAACAATATCAACAGTTGCCATTTGAACGCGTTCTGGCTTTACCAATTCTTCTAGTTTTTCAATTCTTGGATCTGGAACGTTTACTACGCCAATATTTGGCTCAATAGTACAAAATGGAAAATTGGCACTTTGCGCTTTGGCATTTGATAAACAATTGAATAAGGTCGATTTTCCTACGTTTGGTAATCCTACAATTCCTGCTTTCATCGTATATAATATTATTTTTATCTGATATAAATCCAAAATAGCTTCCTTTAAAGAAATTAATTTTGGAATGTTATTATGACTTTATTTTAAAAGTGTGCAAATATAGTATTAATATTCATGGAATAAAACCTATATGTTTTTTATGTTTTGTAGAAGTGATTTAAATGCTAACAATCTGCCATATTTACAGCAATCGCCAATCCACCTTCGGAAGTTTCTTTGTATTTTGAATTCATGTCCTTGGCAGTTTGCCACATAGTGTCAACCACTTTGTCTAGAGGAACTTTTGCATTTTTAGCATCGGTTTCCATAGCCAATTCGGCAGCATTTATAGCTTTTATCGCGCCCATTGTATTTCGTTCAATACAAGGAATTTGAACCAAACCACCAATAGGATCGCAGGTTAAACCCAAATGGTGTTCCATGGCAATTTCTGCCGCCATTAAAACCTGATCTGGAGTGCCACCCATGACTTCGCAAAGTGCTGCTGCAGCCATAGCTGAGGAAACGCCAATTTCTGCTTGACAGCCACCCATAGCGGCGGAAATTGTGGAGCCTTTTTTGAAAATGCTACCAATTTCACTCGCTACCATTAGAAATTGCTTGATTTCTTTTTCGCCAGCCTCGTGGTTTTCAATACACAAATAATACATTAAAACGGCGGGTATTACACCTGCGCTTCCATTGGTTGGAGCTGTAACTACACGTCCCAACGCAGCATTTACTTCATTTACTGAAAGGGCAAAACAGGATACCCATTTCAAAATTTGTCGAAATTTAACTTCAGTTGTTCGGATGCATTCCAACCATTCTTGAGGATTTTTATAGTTGGCTAATCCGATAAGGTTTTGGTGCATATCAAAAGCACGTCTTCTTACATTGAGTCCGCCAGGCAATATGCCTTCAGAATGGCATCCAATATACATGGATTCTAGCATAGTATGCCAAATTCTCATCAATTCTGTGTGAATTGTAGCTTCAGAACGCATCGATTTTTCATTTTCATATACTATTTCAGAAATCAATTTATTTTCCTGAATGGTATAATTCAATAACTCTTCGGCTTTGTTAATAGGAAATGGAAAATCACATTTTATTTGAATTTTCTTTTTGGCATTGACTCTTTCTTCTTTCACAACAAAACCGCCTCCAATAGAATAAAATGTTGAAATGTACTCAGTTTTATCTAACAAATAAGCAGTAAATGTTAATCCGTTGGCATGAAAAGGAAGGAAATTTTTATTGAAAATTATGTCTTGTAAAAAGTAAAAAGGGATCTCAATTTTATTTGCTAAATAAATTTCATTTTTATCTTCGATTTCTTTGATAATTTTTGAAATATTCTCAACAGGAATATATTCTGGGTCTTGACCGCTTAAACCCAACATAATAGCCAAATCTGTGGCATGACCTTTTCCAGTTAAAGATAGCGAACCATATAAATCGACTTTTATTCGAACCGTTTTTTCTAAAATATTTTCTTCCTTCAATTCTTTTAAAAATCGTTCCGCTGCACGCCATGGTCCAAGAGTATGTGAACTCGAAGGTCCTACACCAATTTTTAACATATCAAAAACAGAAATACATTCTTCCATAAAACTATATCGATTAAGTATGGCAAATATAGTCAAAAACTGGTTTTTAAAACTTCAATCAAATTAGATATAAATTGGGATTATAAGTTTATGATATTTAGATGTTTTTCAAATAATGTAAAAGGGTGTTTTTAGATAAAAAAAACAGGAAAAACCCCTGTGAATTAATATGTTGGTGTTTATAAATTTGTAGTGATTAGAATATGCGTAAGCCGAAAAGCAAAAGAGTAGGCAACATTTAAAATTTACAATTATGGGAACTGCTTTTTATTTAATGATGGGTTGGTGTGGTACAAAATATCCAGGATGGTGGAAAGATCCAAATCCTCCAGGACCAAATCCAGAACCTTGGAGAAAATATGGTGTTACTACAATTATTGGAATTGTGGCCGGTATAGTTGGAGGTACATTATTCAATAATGCCATTGCTGACAGTACACTTTTTGCAGGACAAGGTATTATTGCTTCTGGACTGGCCGCTTTTGCAACCTCTGGAATTGCTACCGAAATTGTGGGGAATGTTGGTAGAAGATAGAACATTTAATTGAAACAATCCCTTGAATTTTTAGGGATTGTTTTATGTTTCTATTTGTTTTTTTCTTCAATCCATTTTCTAGCATTTACAAAACCTTCCAACCAAGGAGATACTTCGTCTTTTCTGTCTTTTGGATAATATGCCCAATTCCATGGAAACGTGGAACGCTCAATATGTGGCATCATGACCAAATGTCTACCAGTTTTATCACACATCATGGCAGTATTATAATCGGAACCATTTGGATTGGCTGGATAGTTTTTGTAGGCATATTTTGAAACAATGTTGTAATTTTCTTCAGGCAATGGCAAGTCGAATTTACCTTCTCCGTGTGAAACCCAAACGCCTAAAGTTGTTCCTTCCAAAGAAGATAACATCACAGAATTATTTTTTTGAACCGTAACTGATGTAAAAATGCTTTCATGTTTGTGACTTTCATTGTGAAGCATTTTTCCATGAATTTCATGTTCTGGATTGACCAATTCGAGCTCCATGAACAACTGGCAACCATTACAAATTCCAACCGATAGTGTATCTTCTCTTTTAAAGAAGTTCTTCAATGTCAAATTTGCTTTCTCATTGTATAAAAATGCACCAGCCCAACCTTTGGCAGAACCCAAAACATCAGAATTTGAAAATCCACCCACAGCTCCAATAAACTGAATGTCTTCTAGATTTTCTCTACCAGAAATCAAGTCGGTCATGTGTACATCTTTAACATCAAAACCTGCGAGGTACATGGCGTTTGCCATTTCACGTTCAGAATTGCTTCCTTTTTCACGAATAATAGCAGCTTTTGGTTTTAGTATGGTTTTTAATAATGGTTTTTTTCCATCGAAATAACTTGGAAATTTGTAGTTTAAGGGTTGATTTTTGTAATTGTTATAACGTTCAATAGCTTTTCCATTTCTGGATTGTTTGCTATCCAATAAATAAGAAGTTTTGAACCATGTATCTCGAAGTTGTGGAATGTCAAATGTCAAATTTCCTAAAGTCAATGAATTTGAAGTTGTGATATTTCCAAGTTTGAAAAAGGTAACATTATTTAAATTCAGTTTATCCTCAAAAACAACATCTTCTTTGGCTTGCAATACCAACCCAATATTTTCAGAAAATAAAATCTTTACTAGATCTTTTTCTTCAAAAGCATTGAAATCTATTTTTGCACCTAGATTATTTTCTGCAAAACACATTTCCAACAAAGTGGTAATTAATCCGCCACTTCCAATGTCGTGTCCAGCCAAAATTTGTCTGTCTTTGATTAAATTTTGAATGGTATTGAATGCATTTTTGAAAAAATTTGAATCTTTAATTGTAGGTGTTTCAGTTCCAATTTTATTTAAAGTTTGAGCAAATGAACTTCCGCCCAACTTAAAATCATCTTGAGATAAATTAATGTAATAAATAGAGCCACCATTTTGTTGCAAAACTGGTTCTACCACTTTTGTAATGTTTGAGCAGTTTCCTGCCGCAGAAATAATTACTGTTCCTGGCGCAATAACTTCGTCGTTTGGATATTTTTGCTTCATAGAAAGTGAATCTTTTCCAGTTGGGATGTTAATTCCCAATTCAATAGCAAAATCGGAACATGCTTTTACAGCTTCATACAATCTAGCATCTTCTCCTTCATTTTTGCATGCCCACATCCAGTTTGCAGATAATGAAACCGATTTTAAATTGTCTTTTAATGGTGCGAAAACCAAATTTGACAAGGCTTCTCCGATGGCATTTCGAGTGCCTGCCACTGGATTGATTAATGATGAAATAGGAGCGTGGCCAATAGATGTCGCTATTCCTTCTTTTCCATTGTAATCCAAAGCCATTACACCACAATTGTTTAATGGTAATTGTAAAGCGCCAACACATTGTTGTTTGGCAACTTTTCCACCTACGCATCGGTCTACTTTGTTGGTTAGCCAGTCTTTACAAGCTACGGCTTCCAGTTGTAAAACTTGGTTTAAATAAACAGCAATTTTATTTATATCATATTCTAAATCATCATATTTTCTACTGATGGTTTTGTCTGTCATTATTGTTTTTGGAGCACTTCCAAAGAAATCTTTCAAAGCATAATCCATTGGTTTTAGACCAGTTGATTTTGATTGAAATGTAAACTGGTGATTGTCAGTTACATCACCTACGTCATACATTGGAGAACGCTCTCTGTCTGCAATTTTTTGTAAAATAGCTATATCTTTTTGACCAATAACCAATCCCATTCGTTCTTGGCTTTCATTGCCAATAATTTCTTTGGCAGAAAGTGTTGGATCGCCAACAGGCAGTTTGTCTAAATCAATTAATCCGCCCGTTTCTTCCACCAATTCTGAAAGACAATTTAAATGTCCACCAGCTCCGTGATCGTGAATAGAAACTATAGGATTATTGTCGTTTTCTACCATACCACGAATAGCGTTGGCAGCACGTTTTTGCATTTCTGGATTGGAACGTTGAATGGCATTAAGCTCAATACCTGAACCAAAAGCACCTGTATCTGCTGAAGAAACTGCGGCTCCACCCATCCCAATTCTATAATTTTCGCCACCTAAGATTACAATTTTATCGCCTACTTGAGGTTTTTTCTTAATGGCTTGATCCAGTTTTCCGTAACCAACTCCACCTGCTTGCATAATGACTTTATCGTAACCTAATTTGCGAGCTTGTGCTGAGCTTATCGAAGCGTAATTGTGTTCATCATGTTCAAATGTCAAAATTGAGCCTGTAATTAATGGTTGCCCAAATTTATTACCAAAATCGGAAGCTCCGTTGGAAGCTTTAATTAAAATATCGATTGGTGTTTGGTAAAGCCATTTTCGCTCTTCAAAACCTAATTTATTTTCTTGCAAACGCGAATAAGAAGTCATATAAACTGCTGTTCCAGCAAGAGGCAGCGAACCTTGTCCGCCAGCCAAACGATCACGAATTTCTCCGCCAGACCCCGTTGCGGCTCCGTTGAAAGGCTCTACAGTTGTTGGAAAATTGTGTGTTTCAGCTTTTAATGAAAGAACTGAATCAAAATCTTTTTCTTCATAAAAATCAGGTTTGTCTGCACTTTTTGGTGCAAATTGTGTTACTCTTGGTCCTTTAACAAAAGCCACATTGTCTTTGTAGGCCGAAACAATATCGTTTGGATTTTCGGACGATGTTTTTTTTATTAATTTGAAAAGTGAAGTTGGTTTTTCTTCGCCATCAATCACAAAATTTCCATTGAAAATTTTATGCCGGCAATGTTCTGAATTCGCTTGTGAGAAGGCAAAAACTTCAGAATCGGTTAATTTTCTATTGAGTTTTTGGGATAAATCATTCAAATAAATTACTTCTTCATCGTTCAAAGCCAAACCTTCTTTTGTATTGTAACTGCCTATATCATCAATTTCCAAAATAGGTTCAGGTTTAATGTTAATGCTGAAAATATCTTGATTTAATTGGGTGTATTTCTGGGAAAGCATTGGATCAAAATCAGTAAAATCAGGTGAAACTTTTTCAAATTCTTCAATTCTTATAATTCCTGTAATTCCCATATTTTGGGTTATTTCGACAGCATTGGTGCTCCAAGGTGTAATCATTGTGGCACGTGGACCAACAAAAAAATCCTCGAGTAAGGATTTTTCAATTTTATAAGCGTTGGCAAAAAGCCAATTTAATTTTGATATGGTTTCAGTAGATAATAAATTTTGCGTTTGTACAGCAAAAATGGTATTGGTTTTATTTCCAAAGAAAGAAATCATAGTGTTGTTGTTTTATTCCGATGCAATCCAAAAAATTTGGGTTTGACTCGGTTGTAGTTGTAGTTGCAAATTTAATTATTTCAAATCAATTTTTGAATAAAAAAAAGCGACAATTACTGTCGCTTTTTGGATTTTTATTAAAAACTTAGTTTATGACTAATTTCTTTGTAATTGTATCTTCGTTTTGATTTACTTTAATTAAATATATTCCAGTTTTTAAATTTGAAATTGAAATTAATTTTTTTTCATTGTTCATTGATTCAAAAACTTTTTCGCCATATATAGAATAAATTTCTACAGAATTTTTTATTTTTGAATTATCCAGCTGAATATCAAAATTACCATTTGTAGGATTTGGATAAACATTAAAGTCTTTAATAGCTTGTGAAACTAAATTCTCTTCAAAATCCAATTGGTATTTTTCTTCGAAACTTTGTTGGTTAAAATCCAAATTAACAACATCGTTATTTTCTATAATAAGTTCTTTATCAAAAATAGAATTTTTAGCAGTTGAAATAGCTCCCCAAATTTTCGAAACATATTCTGGATGGTCAATGTATGGATTTCTGTTGCCTTGACGAGCATAAATAGCATTGTTACGAGCAATTTCTCTTGCGCTTACAGGATCATTTGCATGCCAAGTTTTGAGCATATTTAAAAAAGCGGGTTTAAATACTTGATTGCTAGTACCATTAAACATGGCAAATCCTGTATAACTTGCTACTGTATTTTCATATCTAGTAGCAAAATATAAATACATTCTAGCAATATCGCCTTTGAATTCGTTTATAGGTTCAAAAACTGTTCCATTGTAACCAGAAACACCGCTGGTACCTAACTTACTTCCATTTTTAGTTATAATTGATGCAACTGCAACTTTTCCATGTGGATAGTTGGAACGAATTCCATTAACTTTTCCATCGGTTGGAGGTATATGATGTGCATCAGAAACCATTGGTGCAGATGAATTAAAAGAAGACTGAGGCACAACATGTTCTCTGTTATAACAATTTCCTTCCACACTGTAAGTACCACATTGGTTTGTGTTTAATGTGTATTTATATGGATCTGCTCCTGTAGGATTTTCAGAATAAATATCCATGATTGAATTGTCATTTTCATATTGGTTGTCTCTATCAGACGTAGCATAAGTAGTCCAAAGACCGTCGTAACCTTTGTCAGTGTGTCCTTTAATTTTATTGTAAAGTTGTGTTTTTAAGGTATAACCTGTTCCAGTTGCGGTGCTGTAATAGCCGGATGGAATTTGTCCGAATGTGTAAATTGAGCATAATAATGCAATTAGTAATAGCTTTGTTTTCATAGATGTGTTGTTGTTGTTGTTGTTGTTGTTGTTGTTGTTGTTGTTGTTGTTGTTGTTGTTGTTGTTGTTGTTGTGTAATAAGTGTTAGTGATTTTTGCATTCAAAATTCATTGGCAAATATATTTATTGATAATTTAAAATTATGTTATTAATATTATTAAATTGTTATGATTAATAATTGAAATTAATGTCCAAAACTACATATAAAAAAAGCGGCAAATTTGCCGCTTTTAAATTAGTTGATAACAATCTTTTTAACAATTGATTTATTTTCTGAACTTAGTTTGAGAAAATAAAATCCTTGTGGTAAATTTTCTAAAGTGTATTTATTTTGATTTCTAACTGGTTTAGAAATTTGCTGCATAATTTGACCGTTTATGTTTATAACTTGAATTTGGTCTAGCTCATTTTCGGTTTCAATATTTATTTTTTGATCTGAAGTTGGATTAGGATAAACATTGATATCTGCAATTAATTCGAAAGAATTAGTAGATAAAAATACTGATGGCCAACGATTTTCGGCAGCAGTTCCACCCCATATTATGGTTGCTAAATAAGGATTATCGATAAAAGGATTTCTATTTCCTTGTGCATAAGTCCCATTAGAATCATGATAAATATTTCTGTTATCTTCAAATTGAGAAACTGGGTCTTCTACATTCCATTGTAAAAAAAGGTTAAGCATATTTGTATCTGATATTGAAGAACTTCCAGTACCAACTCCAGTTGGTAAACATTGGTTGCCATATCTTAAGTACATATACATCATCATTCTAGCAATATCTCCTTTCCATTCATCTCCTGGATACCAGCCAGCAGCTACATCGCCAGAATTTCCTAAGCCTGCTGCAAATTTTTTATTTCCTCTTTGTGAATTCCATTGTACGTCAGCTGGACGTAAATGATGCGCATCTTCCCCAGCATCGCTACTAGAATTGTTTGCTGTCCCACCATCTAAAAGAACGGGTGTTCCTAGAGATTTTGCATAAACATGTTCTCTATTCCAATTGCCATTATTCCCGCCTTGAGACAATTTACTTCTTGTTCTATCATTTGTAACCAATGCATCGGTACCATTTTCGAAGCCATAAACCAAAATAACATTCGCGGAATTTAGAGGATCTAAATCCGTAATTTTAGATGCTTCCCAAACCCCTGGAGTATAAGAAAGTAAATTGGTATGTTTTGAAATTGTTATTGTAGATAGTGCATTTTTAAGAGGTGCTCCAGTTAAAGTCCAATCAAATCCTGAATAATAAGGAGTTGCAGGGTTCCCATTTTGTGCCAATGCAGTAATGGTAATAAAAAAAGTAGCAATTATTGAAATGTAATTTTTTTTCATTGTAATTTGTATTAAGTTTTTCTTTCTAATAAAGCCATGTAAAATCCGTCAAAACCCGATTCTGAGGCTAATATTTTTTTCTCGTCGACAAATGTAAAGCTTTTCCCTGTTTCTGTGGCTAAAAAATGTTTAATTTGTTCTTGATTTTCAGATGGTAATATGGAACAGGTAGCATATACAAGCTTTCCGCCGGGTTTTACTATTCTAGAATAGCTTTCTAAAACTTCGGCTTGCACTTTTTTAATATTGTCGATAAATTCTGGTTGGAGTTTCCATTTTGCATCTGGATTTCGTTTTAAAACGCCCAATCCGCTACAAGGAGCATCAATTAAAACTCGGTCTGCTTTTTCAGCCAGCTTTTTGATCACTTTGGTGGAATCTATAATTTTATATTCAATATTAAATGCACCATTTCGTTTGGCACGTAGTTTTAATTGTTTTAGTTTGCTTTCATACAAATCCATGGCAATTAATTGTCCTTTATTTTCCATTAATGAAGCCAAATGCAATGTTTTTCCGCCAGCACCAGCGCAAGTATCTACTACTCTCATGCCTGGTTTTACATCGAGAAAAGCAGCAACCAATTGAGAATTGGCATCTTGAACTTCAAATAAACCTTGTTTAAAAGCATCCGTTAAAAAAACATTGGCTCTTTCTTTGAGTACCAATGCCGATGGTTGATTTGGTAGGGTTTCGGTATCAATATTTAAGTCCATTAAAATAGCACGTAGTTTTTCACGTGTGGTATTTAATGTATTGGTTCTTAAAATGACTTTTGCGGGTTGATTTTGAGCTGAAATTTCAGTAGCCCAAACTTTTTCGCCCAATTCTTTCACGCCCAGTTCATCCATCCAATCTGGGATAGATTCTTTAATAGCTCTGGTTTTTGAAAGTTCGTCGAAACGACCTTTTATTTTGCGTTCAGGAGTTCCTTCAAGTTGTCTCCAATCTGGAATTGGATAACCACGTAGTACTGCCCAAACGGAAAACATGCGCCATAAATTATCACGGTCAAAAGGTTCTTTTACTTCGGCTACTTCGGCGTACAAACGTTTCCAACGCACAATTTCATATATAGTTTCGGCCACAAATTTTCGATCTGAACTGCCCCAACGTTTGTCTTTTTTTAAAGCTCTTGCCACAACCTTATCTGCATATTCGCCTTCGTTGAAAATGGCGTTCAAGGAATCGATTGTAGTGTAAACTAAATTTCTGTGTAATCTCATTTTTTGTAATTGAGGTGCAAAGGTACAATATAATAGTATAAAGTCATAAATTCTAAATATTGAAACTTTAATTCTATGTTGTTCCTAATACGGGTTTTGCGTTCCAGATGGAAGCGGCATCCTTTTGCTTTTTTTAGTCATTGCGAGGAACGAAGCAAACTAAAAGCAAAAGATATAGCGGACAGCTGGTTAAAACGCCATAAAAAAAAGAACGATTATTTTAGTTGTATTTATTATTTGCTTATTTTCGCTATCTCAAATATTAAGAAAAATAAAAAAATGAAATACGATATTATTGTTTTAGGAAGTGGTCCTGGCGGATATGTTACTGCAATTAGAGCATCGCAACTTGGTTTTAAAGTGGCAGTAATTGAGAAAGAAAGTTTAGGAGGTGTTTGTTTAAACTGGGGTTGTATTCCAACGAAAGCATTGTTGAAATCTGCTCAGGTTTTTGATTATTTGAAACATGCTTCGGATTATGGACTTGTCGTTCCTGCATTTGACAAAGATTTTTCTGCGGTTGTAAATAGGAGTAGAAATGTGGCTGGCGATATGAGCAAAGGAGTTCAGTTCCTAATGAAAAAAAATAAAATCGATGTAATTGAAGGTTTTGGAAAACTAAAACCTGGAAAAAAACTAGATGTTACTGATAAAGACGGAAAAGTTGTAGAATATATTGCGGATCATATTATAATTGCTACTGGAGCACGCTCTAGAGAATTGCCAAATTTGCCACAAGATGGAGCAAAAGTAATTGGTTATAGACAAGCAATGACGTTGCCAAAACAACCTAAAACTATGATTATTGTTGGGTCGGGAGCAATAGGAGTAGAGTTCGCGCATTTTTATAATGCCATGGGAACAGAAGTTACTCTTGTTGAATTTATGCCAAATATAGTTCCAGTGGAAGATGAAGATATTTCGAAACAAATGGAACGTTCGATGAAAAAAGCGGGTGTCAAAATTATGACATCATCATCTGTTGAAAAAATTGATACTTCTGGAAAAGGTGTAAAAGCAACTGTGAAAACTGCCAAAGGAGAAGAAATTTTGGAAGCCGATATTGTGCTTTCCGCAGTAGGAATAAAAACCAATATAGAAAATATTGGACTAGAAGAAGTTGGAATTAAAGTGGATAAAGATAAAATTTTGGTCAACGAATTTTCTAAAACCAATATCGATGGTTATTATGCGATTGGCGATGTAACACCAGGTCAAGCTTTGGCTCACGTTGCTTCTGCAGAAGGTATTAATTGTGTGGAGAAAATTGCAGGTTTGCATGTGGATCCAATTGATTATGGCAATGTTCCAGGTTGTACTTATGCCACACCAGAAATTGCATCGGTAGGTTTGACAGAAAAGCAAGCTATAGAAAAAGGATATGAAATTAAGGTTGGGAAATTTCCATTTTCGGCATCTGGAAAAGCAAAAGCTGCTGGAACACCAGAAGGTTTTGTAAAAGTTATTTTTGATGCCAAATATGGCGAATGGTTGGGATGCCATATGATTGGTGCTGGTGTTACCGATATGATTGCCGAAGCCGTTGTGGCCAGAAAATTGGAAACTACTGGTCATGAGATTTTAAAATCTATTCACCCGCATCCTACTATGAGCGAAGCAGTTATGGAAGCTGTTGCCGATGCTTATGGCGAAGTTATACATTTGTAAATTTAAACCCTAAATAACCTACAACATGAAAAAAAGTAATTTTTTTAAATCAGTATTCGTAATATTTTTATTTTTTATAACCTCTACAGAAATGTTTTCTCAAGGATCACCACCATGGGCAAAAGCACACGGTTATAGAGCAAAAACTAGGCATATATATTTTCCAGAACAGAATTTTTATTATGATGTTCAAAAACACAATTATATATATCTATCAAATAACAATTGGGAAGTTTCTGTTGCATTACCAAGTATTTTTGTAGGTATAAATTTAGGAAACGCAGCCCAAGTTGAATTGGATTTTTCTGGAAATAATCCATACAGATACAATGAAGTGCACATTGTAAAATATAAAAAAGAGAAAAAGTATAAAGAGTACAAGCACAAAAAAAATAAATCCAAACACGATCATTAAATTATTAATCCGTTTTGTGAAAGCAAAGCGGATTTTTTTTGTTCTATTGTAACTTTTTGTAAAACTATACGTATAATTAATAATTTAAAAATAAATTGAAATGAAAAAAATAGCGTTATTATTATTCGTGTTTTTTAGTCAATTAAACTTTGCTCAAACCGAAAGCGCAAAAATCCAAACAGATTTTGAGTCGATAATCGATTTTACCAGAAAAAACCAGATAAATAAAGTTATTGATATGACTTATCCTAGATTTGTAAAAGTATTTGGTAATGAAGGGTTAACTGGACTGGCAACAGGAATGCTTACTGGTATGGGAATAAAAACAATTTATGAAGAAAATCCTATTAATCTTAAAATTAGTAAAATTTCTAAACTGAAAGATGGATTTATCTGCATGGGAGAATACGATAATAGTATGATTTTAGAGTTTAAAGACGAAAAGATGACCGATTTTTTTGCCATGGGTAATTCTAAAGAACAAAAAATAGAAAAAATAAATTCTAAAAAGGTTAGAATGAAAGGTAAAGCTTATTTATTGGCCATTAACGATTCTTACACCAACAAAACATGGAAATATCTTAATTATACTTCCGAATTGGCAAATTCTCCCCAAGCATCCCAAATTGTATCAAAAGAAATTGTGTTAGAATCAGAAAAACTTAAAGAGAGTATAGGTAAATAAATCTTTTAACATTTAAATAAAAAACATTAATTTTACACTAACAAATTATATAAACATGAAAAAATCAATTATTGCAATTACATTATTAACTGGAATTTTAGTTTTAAATTCTTGTAAAGGAAAAGATCAAGAAACTACAACTTCAGAAACCGCAACTCCTGTTGAAGTAGTTCCTGCAACTACCGAAACTGCAGCTGCTTCGGAACCAAAATCGTATACTGTCAATGTAGCGCCAGGAACTCCAGAAACTATTTTACTAGGAAAAAACAAAGAAGCAAGTTTGAAAATTTTAAACTTGAAAGCAATTGATTTATCAGATCCTGATGGAAAATCTTTAGGAATTCAATTGTCTTACCAATTAGAATTAACAAATAAAAATCCAATTGGTGGTAGTTATGTTCAAATTGATCCATCAAAATTCAGACTGGAATTAGATAATGGAACAAAAATATCTCACGATGATTATAGTTCTGTATTGGCTGATGCAGAATCTACAAAAACAACCACAGAAGATTGTATATTTAAATTACCAGCAGGAACCAAACCAGTAGCTTTAAATTTGTTTTACGATGAAACTCGTGTAAGTGTAAAATTGGAAATGAAATAATATTTTTAAAATTTAATAAAAACCCGATTTGAAAATTTTCAAATGGGGTTTTTTGCAAAAAATAACCAAATAAATATTTTTATTTTTTTAAAATAATTTGAATATTTCCAACAATTTCAAAATGATATTTATTTTCAGATGCTTCTTTTATTAAATCCGATAATTCTTCGGAAGCATTTTTTAAATATTGAATCCTTAATTTTGAATGTTCAACATTTCCATCAGATCTTTCTTGTGCACTAAATAACTCCAAATTATGATAATTAATTTTACTATTCAGCAATGAAAATAAAACTTTTCCAGCTTCGCTTGGCTGAAAACTTCCTTCTATTAATTTAATATTTACTTGATTCTTCATTTCAATTATTTAAAAAAATTTCGCTTTCTAGATTGATAATTTGCTCGGTTGCAATATAATTTCTGGCTTCAAATAAATCTTTTTGCAAGTGTTTGATCTTTCTTTCTCGCATTTTAATATCTTCTTCACTACAAGTGTTTGTAATTCTACTTTCGTGAAATTTTATTTTTGCATTGATCATTTTAGAAATCAGTTCCAATGCATCTTGTGCAATAAATTGTCCATGTATAAGTTGTATTTTCATATTTTATTTTTATAAAATTATTGCCCTTGACCTAATGAAAATCCTGCTTTGCCATCAAAATTATACAAGTTCTCTGTTTTTATGGTATCAATGTTTTGGTCAATCGCGTCGTTTAAAATTGAGATAATATTATTTTTTTCAATTTCATTTCCAGTTGTCGGTTTAAATCTGCATCTCCAATGATCGGTACAAAACGTTTCTTCAAAACCATCTGGCCAAACTTTAATGCCGCGATTTGTAATCATTGTAAGTTTGATTTTTTCTGAGTTTAATTTTTGAATTTTAATTGCCAATTCATTAGGATCTGTTCCATTCCAATGAACAAAAACATCCACACCAACCAACTCTTTTTTCTTTGGTGCTTTTCTACTATATTTTGGCAAGTTTAAAGCGGCACCATTGGCGTAATTTACGGGTTGCAAAGTTCTTGGTTTATTTCCCAGATTTGCAATTACTGCATGTGCGAATTCTTTGGTTCCTACTTTTTGTGTACTCACTCCTTCTTTAAAAATATCGTATGTATGAATACCATCCTCAATAGTTTTTAACCATGCATTTTGAACTTTTTCTGCAGTTTCAGTTTGCCCAATATGGTTTAGCATCATAACTGCACCTTGCAAAAGTCCAGATGGATTGGCTAAATTCTGTCCTGCTCTTCTTGGTGCCGAACCATGAATGGCTTCAAACATGGCACATTCTTCGCCAATATTTGCCGATCCAGCCAATCCTACCGATCCAGCAATTTGTGCGGCAATATCTGAAAGTACATCGCCATATAAGTTTAAGGTTACAATTACATCAAAAACTTCTGGCGTGTCTGCCATTTTTGCAGCTCCAATATCAATAATCCAATGTTCATTTTCTATTTCCGGATATTCTGATGCAATTTCATCAAAAACTTGGTGAAATAAACCGTCGGATTGTTTCATAATATTGTCTTTGGTAAAACACGTGACTTTTTTTCTACCATATTGTTTGGCATACTCAAAAGCGTATCTAACAATTTTTTCGCAACCAGGACGACTTATAATTTTCAAACATTGTACCACTTCATCTGTTTGTTGGTGCTCAATTCCTGCGTACAAATCTTCTTCATTTTCACGAACAATTACAATATCCATTTTTGGATGTTTTGTTGCCACAAACGGATGCAAACTCATACACGGACGAACATTCGAATACAATCCAAGAAATTTTCGGGTAGTGACATTCAAACTTTTATAACCGCCACCTTGAGGGGTTGTGATGGGTGCTTTCAAGAAAATTTTATTCTTGCGAATAACATCCCAAGATTCATTTGCAATTCCAGAAGTATTTCCAGAAAGATAAACTTGTTCGCCTACCTGAATTTCGTCAATTTCAATTTTTGCGCCTGCGGCTTTAATAATTTCTAAAGTAGCATCCATAATTTCTGGACCAATTCCGTCTCCTTTTGCAACTGTTATTCTTGTCATTTTTTTGTTTTTATGATTTGATGGTGCAAAACTAATTCCAATAATTCATAAATTTTTATTTATATTTGTAATGATATACATAAAAATATTTTATGAACTATACTTTACATCAATTGCATGTTTTTCTAAAAGTAACACAGTTAGAAAGTATTACAAAGGCCGCAGAAGAGCTTTTTTTAACCCAACCAGCGGTTTCTATTCAATTAAAAAATTTTCAAGATCAATTTGAAATTCCGCTCACAGAAATTATTGGAAGACAGCTTTATGTAACAGATTTTGGAAAAGAAATTGCCCTAGCAGCAGAAAATATCTTGAATGAAGTTTATGCCATAAATTATAAAACTTTGGCTTACAAAGGTCAACTTTCAGGAAGATTAAAAATATCGATAGTATCCACAGCAAAGTATATAATGCCTTATTTCTTGACAGATTTTCTAAAAAATAATAGCGATATCGAATTAATTTTAGATGTAACCAATAAATCTAAAGTATTGGAAAGTTTAGAAAAAAATGAAGTAGATTTTTCATTGGTTTCCGTTTTGCCAGAGAACTTGATGGTGGACAGAGTCGAATTGATGCAGAATAAATTGTTTCTGGTTGGAAATAATTTAGAAAAATTCAATAAGAAAAAATACAACAAAACAATTTTTGAAAATTTACCTTTAATATATCGAGAAAAAGGTTCTGGTACAAGATTGGTCATGGAAAAATTTATTGAACAAAACAATTTGCCTGTTCATAAAAAAATGGAATTAACGACCAACGAAGCGGTTAAACAAGCTGTAATTGCTGGGTTAGGTTATTCAATTATGCCTTTAATCGGTATAAAAAACGAATTAAATAGTGGACTTTTACAAATAATTCCTGTATATGGTTTTCCAATTATATCAACTTGGCATTTGATTTGGCATAAAAACAAAAAATTTTCTCCTGTTGCTAAGTCTTTTTTAAATTATATCCAAAATGAGAAAAATAATATCATTAAAGAAAAATTTGATTGGATAAAAGGATACTGAATTATTTTTAACAATTATTTATAAAAAAATCCTTCATTAAATCCAGAATTGGTTATTACATTTGTATATACATCTATTAATATTTTCACAGATGATTCAAAAAAATAATTCTTTCTTCGAAACTTTAAACAAAATTCAAAGTGAAAATTGGGTAAGATCTATTAATTCCTCCAAAATTATTAATTGGATTGATGATTTATTTTTAATTCTTTTTCCTGAAAAAACATTAAATTCAGAAACTATTGAGAATCTCTGGAATATAAATAAATCAAATCTAATTGCTTTCTTGTTAGATATTGAAAAAGATAAATCCAAGATTCAAATAACTGAAATAGCAGATCAACTTTACAATTTAATTCCAGAGTTATATTATAATCTTCAAAAAGATGCAAAAGCATTGTTGGATACAGACCCAGCAGCCAATTGCATTCAAGAAATTATTAATTCATATCCTGGTTTTACGGCCATTGCAATATACAGAATTGCCAACGCAATTTCAAAACTTCATGTGGTCATGGTTCCTAGAATTTTAACCGAATATGCACACAGCAAAACAGGTATAGATATTCATCCAAAAGCTACTATTGGTGTGCCTTTTGTAATTGACCACGGAACAGGAATTGTAATTGGAGAAACTACTATTATTGGAAAAAATGTTTGTATATATCAAGGTGTAACTTTGGGTGCGATGCAAGTCGAAAAATCGATGGAAGAAAAAAAACGCCATCCAACTGTGGAGGATAATGTTGTTATTTATGCCAATGCAACCATTTTGGGCGGAAGTACTATTATTGGAAATCACAGCATCATTGGAGGAAATACTTTTGTCACCAAAAGTGTAAATCCATATTCATTTGTCATGCAAGCTTCAAAAAATACAGTTTTAAATCAAATAGAAATCAATAATATTAACTCGTTTAACATTTAACTTATGAAATTCAACAACATACTAGAAACTATTGGCAATACGCCACATGTGAAAATTAATAAACTCTTTGGCGACAATCATTCTGTATATATTAAGTTAGAAAGAGCCAATCCTGGCGCAAGTATCAAAGATAGAATTGCGTTATCTATGATAGAAGATGCGGAACAACAAGGGATTTTAAAACAAGGAAGTACTATTATTGAAGCCACTTCTGGAAATACTGGAATTGGTTTGGCTATGGTTGCTGCTGTAAAAGGATATAAACTAATTTTGGTAATGCCAGAATCTATGTCAGTAGAGCGCCGACGTTTAATGAGTATTTATGGAGCAGAATTTGTACTCACACCTCGCGAAAAAGGAATGAAAGGTGCTATTGAAAAAGCCGCTGAGTTAATCCAAGAAATACCAAATTCATGGGCACCACTACAATTTGAAAACCCGTCTAATATCGAAATTCATAAAAAAACGACAGCACAAGAAATTATCAATGCATTTCCTGACGGATTGGATTATTTGATAACTGGTGTTGGAACAGGTGGACACATTACAGGTTGTGCAGAAATTTTGAAAAGACATTATCCAAACTTACAAGTGTATGCTGTAGAACCAGAAGCTTCTCCGGTTATAAGTGGTGGCGCGCCATCTCCACATCCTATTCAAGGTATTGGAGCAGGCTTTATTCCTGTAAATTTGCATAAAGATTTATTGGATGGTGTAATACAAGTGAGCAAAGATGATGCTTTTGCCTACACTCAAAGAGCAGCAAAGGAAGAAGGAATGCTTATTGGAATATCATCTGGAGCATCTCTAGCAGCAGTTGCCAAAAAATTGTCTGAAATACCAGAAAATTCAAAAGTACTTACTTTTTGTTATGACACTGGCGAAAGGTATTTAAGTATTGAAGGTTTGTTTGTTTAAACATCTGACATTATTCCTCAAAAATTCATAATTAATTCAAATCCCAAACAAAAATTTTATTGTTTGGGATTTTTTCTTACAATAGTTTTGTATATTTACATAATAACCTAGAATTCATAATGTTATAAAATTTCATAAAACTCCCTATTTTATTATTTAAACAAACAACTAAAAAAGGAAATAGAATGAAAAAAATTATTATTGCTAGTATTTTATGCTTGTCACAACTATTGAATGCACAAGTAAATTGGAAAAATGTTTCGACTCTCGGAATGGGTTATGTGGATGGATTGTCTATAAATCCGATAAATAATGCAAAATATATTCGAACCGATGTTGGTGGAATTTTTAGGTTTGATGATGTAAATCAAAAGTGGATTAATCTTTTTGATAATCTAATAACCATCAATCAAAGAGATATTTCGAGTGTAGAAAGTTTTGCAATTGACAAAACAACTTGGGGAAACAACCAAGTTATTTATGCACTTTCTGGTAATTATGGGTACAAATCGTATCTTTTAAAATCAGTAAACAATGGTCAAAGTTGGACAATCAACCAAGATTGGGACGAAAACAGAAAAGTATTGGGCAATGGTGCTTGGCGTTGTTCTGGCGAAAAATTGGCTATCGATCCAAACAATAGCAACGTAGTTTATTGTGGCACTAGATTCGATGGATTATTTAAAACCACAAATGCGGCAACCAATTGGAACAAAGTAACTTCGTTTACACAAACTGGTGGAAATGGTGGACTACCATTAAATGGAACTCCTGAAAATGGCGGCATTAGTTTCGTAGTTTTCGATGCAAGTAGTAAAATTACAATCAATTCGCAAACGGTTTCTAAAAATATTTATATTGGTTTAATCGACCAAGGTATTTATCGAAGCAACGATGGTGGCGTGTCTTGGTGTTTTTTATCTAACGGTTTCAATATTAATGTATACAATCCAGTTCGTGCAACATTTGAAAACAATCGTTTAATTATAGCATTAATTGCTGATAATGATGATTTTATCGGAGAAGTTTGGGAGTTTATTCCAAATTCTACAAATTGTTCAGGTACTTACACTAACAAAACGCCAGGTTTGGCAAATAATTTCAATTGTCCATTTTACAGCAAATACAGATTCAATGCTATTGGCATCCGGCCAGGTTTTCCAAACACAGTTTACGTTGCAGTTCGTGGAACTACGCCTATAAAAATATTTTATACAGAAAATTTCGAATCCACTTCACCGAACTGGAGAATTTTAACAACGGAACCCATTTCTGGTTACCAAAGTTGTATCCCTAATTACAAACAATCAATTTATACAGCACCAAATAGTTGGATAAATACTGATGGTTATGATTGGGTTGGCGATATTTCATTTGATGCAATAGACAATAAAAAAATATGGATTACAAGCGGAAATGGCATATTAAAAGTTGAAGATATTACAGCAAATCCTGTAATTATTACGGGAAACAATGTAATGAAAGATTTAGAAATTTTATGTGTCAATTCCATGATTTCGCCACCATTGCCCAATACAACTCCTTTGTTTACTAGCGTTATGGATGTTATGGCATTAAAATATCAAAATTTAGACAATGCAGGTTTTAGTAAAGTAGATGCATCATTAGGATTTGGAGCTTCGGTAAGTTTAGAATATAGTTTTCAAAATCCAAATACAATGGCAATCATTGGTCAAAATAATGATAATCCTGTAAACGAAAAAAGAATCATAAAAACCAATGATGGTGGCGCAAACTGGCAAAATATAAATACACAATTTGAAGATTGTTCGAATGCACCTTGGGGCGGAAACATTGCTATTTCTGCAACAAATATTAATAATATGGTTTGGGTTCCAAATTTTACCAGTAGTTTGCCAAATTGTGCAACACCCATAAAAAATCAACCAAGATTTACAACCAACGGTGGTAATTCTTGGAATTATTGCAATGATATAAATTACAGCGAAGGCAATTTTCCGTTTACACTCAATTCATCTTATTCAATAGGAAAATCACTTGAAAGTGATAAAGTTAATGGCAATAAATTTTACTATTACTATAATAGAAGAGTTCCAATTTCTGGAACACCAAATTTTAATTTTATTGTAGAATTAAGACAATCCACAAATGGCGGACAAGATTGGCAAATTATGAGTACAGGTTCATTGCCAATTTCAGGAAATGCACAATTAAAAGCCAACCCGTTTCTGGAAGGCGATATTTGGTTTGTACCATTTAATAATTTTATTTTGCAAAACGATACCAATCCTGAATCTCGAAAATTATTTCATTCTACAGATGGTGGAGCAACTTTCAATTCTTTAACTTCAATTCAAGAAGTGTATGCTTTTGGATTTGGTATGAAAAAACCAGGCACCAATGTGGCGTCTTTACTTGTATATGGAAAAATAGGAAGTTTAGAAAGCATTTTTGTTTCCTATGATCTAGGTTTAACTTTTACTGATTTGGGAACTGTAAATATCCCAGAAGGAATTGTTGGCAATATAGAAGGCGACATGAAAGTTCAAAACAGAATTTATGTTTCTACAGGTTGTCGTGGCGCTTGGTATGGCGATGTGAATACGAGTTTATCAACTACTCAGGTTCAAAACGATTCGAATAGATTATTTATCTATCCAAATCCTGCAGAAAAATCCTTTTCTGTAAAATTACTACCGTTTATAGGTACAAAAAAAGTTAAAATCGAAATATTTGATACTTTAGGAAGAAAAGTTAAAGAAGTTATTCTAGAAAATAATTCTGATATGATAAATGTTAACGATTTGAAAATAGGAACTTACATTGTTCAAACTAACTTTAAAGAAACCAAATATTCAAGTAAATTAATAATAGAATAAATTCTTAAAATAAAATTTAAAAGTCCCAATCAATAATTTTGATGAGGATTTTTTTGTAAACAATAGGAAGACATTACTCCATTGGGTTCAATTAATTAAATTAAGTGAAAAATCAATTTTTTATTTAAAATTTAATTCATTAGAATCAAAGTATCTGTCCTAGCATAGCTTTTGCAAACGAAGGATGTTAAAGACCCAATTAAAAGACACTTTACTTCATTCATCAGCAAAAGCTAAGCTCAGTGTGACAAAACTGTAAAAATTAGATATAAAAATAATTATACCCAATGGATTAAAGATATTTTATGCAAAATTGTAAATTATTAAATTATCATTTTTTTTGGATTTATAATTCATTAATAAACCAATTACACGCTAGTTTAATACGTATTTTTTAAAATAATATTAATAATGAAACACTTACCTCAAAACTTGATTATGAACTGTTAATTTTAACATTTTTTTTAGTTTAACTTATCGAACTATGTTTATTTTTGCAATATATTTTAACAAATAAAATCAAAGATGAAAAAATTATTTACAGTTGCTGCGATTTCAATTTTCGCAATTTCAACTTACGCACAGGATGATAAAGTAGGTGGTTACAAGCCTTGCGAAGGTTCGGTTACTACAGAAGTAGGTTTAACAGGTGGTTTAAACAATTCTGGTTACGATCTTAACAACGGTACATTAGGTGCTGCTCCAATGTTAAGATTCAGGTACTTCATAAAAGAAGATTTAGGATTAAGAATAGGTTTTTCTGCATTCAGAAATGCTAGTGAAGGTACGCCAACATTTACAACTGTTACAGCTCCTACACCTACACCACCTACACCTAATCCAACTTCAACAACCTCATTCATCAGACAATCATCTTTTGATGTGAATATTGGTGTTGAGAAACATTTTGCAGGTACAGACAGATTGTCAACTTATGCAGGTGCAGATTTAGTTTTTGGAACTTCGGGTAACAATGAAGAAGAAACTGACAATCCATCTGGGGATTATACAAAATTAAAAAATGCAAATAGACCTTTTTCAGCAGCAACAGTTGGACCACCTGCAACACCAGAAATACCTGCTCGTTTTGCTGAAACTTATTTTGGTGTTCGTTTAATAACTGGGGCTGATTACTATATTGCTAAAAAATTATACTTAGGAGTAGAAGTTGGATTGGCTTTCTTATCTACAACTCAAAAGGATACTGTTTTAAGCTCTCAAACTACAACAGGTAGTGTTGTAAGTACAAGTGAAACTACAATTTCTCCAGACAATAGTGGATTTGAATTTTCTCCAAGATTATCAGGTGGTGTTAGATTGGGTTACCAATTCTAGTATTCATTTTTATTATACCCAAAACCCGTTTCAGTAATTGAAACGGGTTTTTTGTTTTATTATTACCTAGTAAATACTCAGCATCACACTCAATGTTATTAAGTTAAAGCTATATTGTCTATGAATTTGTCATTTCGAGGAACGAGGAATCTCACCAGCTGCTACATTCGTTGGTCAAGATATGAGATTCCTCGTTACTCGAAATGACAAAAAAAGCATCACACTTTTATACTCAGGTTGCTTAGTTTGATACTCTAGCATCCCACTTTCGTACTCAGGATACTTATTTTTATACTCAGGCATCCTATTTTTTTACTCAAACTATTTACTTTTATACTCTGCCTCACTACTTTGCTTCTCTAACAGCCTACCTGTATACTCTGGCAACCTACTTTATATCTCAACACAATTACCCACAACTCACAATCCATCACCAAAAATGTGAATCTCGCAAAAAAATCTAAAAGTTATGTAACAAACATCATCTGTTATTGTATGAAATTTGTACCAACAATAAAATATTAAAACAAATGAAAAAATTATTATTTCTATGTATATGTATCGGGTTTACATTTACATCAAGATCACAAACAGAAGAAAAAAAATGGAATATAGGTGTTCATGGTGGTGTAACACAATATCATGGTGACCTAGGTAGAAGTTTCTACAAAACAGACCAAGCATTTTACGGCTTCGGCGGATTATCAGTATCTAGATATTTGGGGAAACTTTTCGATGCTAACTTATTATTATCTAAAGGTACAATTGGTTACGATGGTAGCAATGGTACAAATGGCGGTTTCAAAAGCGACTTTAATGCTGCATCTTTAAATTTAAGATTTAACATTACTGCGCCAGAATACATAATAAGACCTTACGTTTTCGCTGGAGTTGGTGCTATCCTTTTTGATAATGATGTAAATTTTCATCAAGAAAAAATTGATTATATGTTGCCAACTGCGGGTGCTGGTATCAATTTTAGATTATCACCATGGGTGATGTTAAACCTACAAGAAACTTTTTCTTTTGCAAACAAAGATAGAAGAGATGGTGTGGTAGATGGTGAAAAAGATTCATACTTATCACACATGGCTGGTTTAACTTTCAATTTAGGAAGCAAAAAAGATGCTGATTTAGATGGTGTTTCCGATAAAAACGATGAATGTGCAGACACGCCAAGTGGTGTTGCTGTAGATAAAAAAGGTTGCCCAGTTGATAAAGATGCCGATGGTGTAGCAGATTATTTGGATACCTGTCCTGATGTTGCTGGAACCAAAGCTTTGAGTGGCTGTCCTGATAAAGATGGCGATGGTGTTGCTGATAAAACTGATCGTTGTCCTGATGTAGCTGGAACTGCAGCTTTAAAAGGTTGTCCAGATGCAGATAGAGACGGTGTAGCGGATTTAGATGATAAATGTCCGAATTCAAAAACTGGTGCTCGAGTGGATGCGAAAGGTTGTCCAACAGATTCAGATAAAGATGGTGTAATGGACGATGAAGATAATTGCCCAGATGTAGCTGGTGTAGTAGGTTTGAAAGGTTGTCCAGATGCTGACGCCGATGGTGTAGCAGATAACGAAGACAGATGTCCAAATGTAAAAGGAAATATATCAAACAAAGGTTGTCCAGAAATTGCTAAAGAAGATGTGAAAAGAATCACCTTTATTGGAAGTAAACTTTTCTTTGAAAGCAATAGCAATAAATTGAAAGTAGCTTCACTATCTCAATTGGATGAATTGGCTAAAATATTGTATAAATATGATGGCGCAAATCTAGTAATTGAAGGTCATACAGATAGTCAAGGAGAAGAAAATTTCAACATGGATCTATCTCAAAAAAGAACGGAATCTGTAGTTGAATACTTAATTGGAAAAGGAGTTTCAAAATCAAGGTTAACAGGAATAGGTTATGGAGAATCAAAACCCGTAGCAAGTAATAAAACAACACTCGGACGTGCAAAAAACAGAAGAGTAGAGTTGAAAACAAATTATTAATAAAATTAAGGTTAGTTAGTTTAGTTTTGTTTTTTGTTAGAGAGGGCTGTTTGTTTTATACAACAGCTCTCTTTTTTTATATGTGAATCATATAACTTATACGAAAAGTTATATAACTGTATTACAGTCAATAAACTGACCTTTATGATTCAATAATATAAATAAAACGCTATGTTAGAATCAAAACTCGAAGTAAAAAAAGAAGGTATAATTCTGCAAAAATCTGGTCTTGGTTTCGAGGTTGAGGGTGTTTTGAACCCTGGCGTGATTCACTACGGCGATTTTATTCATATTTTTTATAGAGCAGTTGGAAAAGGCAATTATTCGACCATTGGATATTGCAAAATGAAAACTCCTTTTGAAGTGGCAGAAAGATTTGATATTCCTGTTATTTTTCCTCAATTTGAATATGAAGTTCATGGTGTAGAAGATCCTCGAATTGTAAAAATTGATGATTTATTTTATATTTCATATTGCGCATACGATGGTGTAAATGCATTGGGCGCTTTGGCTACTTCTACAGACTTAATTCACTGGGAAAAAAAAGGCATAATTGTGCCTCAAATTGGATATGACGAATTTGCTAGATTGGCTCAAATTAAAGGCAAAATCAACGAAAAGTATTTGCGCTACAACGAACACGAAAAAATAAAAGAGAAAAAAGGTAAAAAAGTTTTAGTGTGGGATAAAAATGTGGTTTTCTTTCCAAGAAAGATACATGGCAAATTTCATTTTTTGCATCGCATAAAGCCGGATATTCAAATAGTAGCTGTTAAAGATTTGGAAGAGCTAACACCAGAATTTTGGCAAAACTATTTTTTGCATTTAAAAGAGTATATCGTGCTTTCTCCAAAACACAAACATGAGGTCAGTTACATTGGTGGTGGTTGTCCGCCTATTGAAACAAGTGTGGGTTGGTTAATTATTTATCATGGTGTTTACGATACTGTCAAAGGATATGTTTATTGTGCATGTGCAGCACTTTTGGATATCAATAATCCTCAAAAATTAATTTCTAGATTGCCTTATGCTTTGTTCAAACCCGATCATGAGTGGGAATTAACTGGTGAAGTAAACAATGTTTGTTTTCCAACGGGCGCTATCGTTATCGAAGATACATTGTATATATATTATGGCGCTGCCGATGAACAAATTGCTTGTGCTACCGTAAAATTATCTGAATTACTAAACGAATTAATATCAAATACCACACATCATGATAAATAAAATTGCCTATAAAAGAAGAAACACTTCAAGTGTTGAAAACCAAATTAAAGTTATTTCTTTAAATAAAAAAAATGGTTTTGAAAGCAGTCGAAAAACTACTGAAATTCTATTTATGACCTCTTTTCCACCAAGGGAATGTGGTATTGCAACTTATTCACAGGACTTAATTTTGGCTATAAATAACAAGTTTAAAAAATCATTCGATTTAAAAATTTGTGCCTTGGAATTGGAAAATGAAATCCATGTTTATCCAGAAAACATTGAATATACATTGACAACAGATGATTCTAATTCTTATATTGAATTATTGGAAAATGTGAACAACAATGCAAACATTCAAATGGTATTGATTCAACATGAATTCGGTTTTTTTAGAAATAACGAAAAAGATTTCCATCAATTTCTACAAAATTTAAACAAACCATTTGCGATAGTTTTTCACACAGTGTTGCCCAATCCAAATGAGATTTTAAAATTAAATGTCCAACAAATTGCAGGACTTGCAAACAAAGTTGTGGTTATGACAAATTCATCAGAAAAAATATTAATTGATAATTATGGCATTATGGAAGATAAAATTACTGTAATTCCTCACGGAACTCATTTAGTAGAGCATACTAACAAAGACGTTCTGAAAGAAAAATATAATTTATCAGGAAAAAAAGTATTGGCTACTTTTGGACTTCTAAGTTCTGGAAAGTCTATTGAAACAACTATAAATGCTTTAAGAAGTATTGTGAAAGTTAATCCAGAAACTATCTTCTTAATTATTGGAAAAACGCATCCTAATGTAGCGAGAGAAGAAGGTGAAAAATATAGAGAAACACTTCAAAATAAAATTAAAGCGTTGCAACTTCAAAACAATGTTCGGTTTGTAAACGAATATTTGAAATTGGAAAGTTTGTTGGAATATTTGCAATTGACCGATGTTTATTTGTTTACCTCCAAAGATCCGAACCAAGCCGTGAGTGGCACATTTTCTTACGCTATGAGTTCTGGTTGTCCAATAATATCAACACCGATTCCTCATGCATGCGAAGTTTTGAAAGATGATACAGGCATTATTATCGATTTTGGAAACTCATCACAATTAAGCGAAGCGGTCATTAAACTCCTAAATGATGAAGCACTTCGTAATCTAATTAGTGCCAACGGATTGCACAGATTGGCGCCTTCTGCTTGGGAAAATTCTGCTATTGCACATGCAAGACTATTTGAAGAAATAACAGAAAATAAATTGTCATTGAAATATAAAGTGCCAAAAATTAATTTGAACCATGTCAAAAATTTAACCACCAATTTTGCTATGATTCAATTTTCTAAAATCAACCAACCAGATATTGATACTGGTTATACTTTAGACGATAATGCCAGAGCATTGGTGGCTATGTGTCAGCATTTTGAATTGTACCAAAACCAAGACGATGTTCAGTACATTACCAAATATTATAATTTTATAAATTTCTGTTTGCAACCTGAGGGTCATTTTTTAAACTATGTAGATGTCAATAAAAAATTCACTAAACAAAATAGCGAAAATTTGGCCGATTCAAACGGAAGAGCCATTTGGGCATTGGGTTATTTAATTTCGATAAGCCATTTGTTGCCAGAAACTTTAAAAGTTAAAGTAGAAAAAACTATGCATATTGCACTTTCCAATGTGCACAAAATTCATTCTACAAGAGCTATGGCTTTTATAATTAAAGGTGTGTATTATAGCAATTTGCAAACTAAATCGCTTCAAAATTTATCGTTAATTAAGCATTTGTCAGACCGTTTGGTTCAAATGTACAAACACGAATCGAAACCAGATTGGCAGTGGTTTGAAAGCTATTTGACTTATGGAAATAGCATTTTACCAGAAGCCATGCTTTGTGCACATTTGGCAACAGGAGAAACTGTTTATAAAGAAATTGCCAAAACATCCTTCGACTTTTTACTATCGAAAATATTTGTAGATGATAGTATTAAAGTTATTTCAAACAAAGGTTGGTTAAAAATTAACGAAAAAATTGATGAGAAAAAATTGGGTGGCGAACAACCCATTGATGTTGCGTACACCATTTTGGCTTTAAATAAATTTTATAACTTTTTTGAAGATGAAAATTATTTTAAAAAATCTGAAATTGCTTTTTCATGGTTTTTGGGCAACAATCATTTGAATCAAATTATTTATAATCCTTGTACTGGCGGATGCTACGATGGTTTGGAAGATACTTATGTGAATTTAAATCAGGGAGCAGAATCCACAGTGAGTTATTTAATGGCAAGATTAACGGTTGAGAAGAATAGTCAAAACATTAGTTCTAGCCAAACAAACTTAAATCCTTTTTTATCTATCAGTCAAATGCAGAATCAAAGAGTGCAAATACAATAATTATAAAATCGCCATAATTCAATATTGAAGAGTGGCGATATCATATCTTTTCAACAAATTAATACCAATTTTAAATGAAACCTCCAAAAGTACAAATCATAACCCCAAAAAAAAGCGATGCCAAAAAAGCAGCGGCTTTAAGTTCGAAATCTAAAAATACACCAAGAACCATCAAAAAGAAATTGAATGAATTTGGCGATTCAGACGCTTTATAATCTAAAAACAAAAAATAAAATAAATGACTCATATTATACAAAACTTATACATACTAGAAGACGATGTTTTTACATCCAACCAAATTGCGGATTTTCTGGAGAATAAATTTCCAAATTCGCTAAAAATAACAACATTTACAGATGCTCAGGCGATGTTGAAAAGTATAGATTACAATACCGCCATTGTAATTATCGATTATGATTTGAAAGGAGAAAAAGCAAATATATTATTGTCTGATATTAAAAAAATAAGTTCCAAAACAGAAGTCATTATTTTATCTTCTAAAGAAGATATTGCAGAAGCAATTGCTGCTTTGAGAAGTGGTGCAAAAAAATATGTGATCAAGGGCGAAAATTCTCAAAGAGAAGTATTTTCGTTAGTATATAGAATATTGAATTATCCTGTTAGAATATTAGTAGAACGATTTAAAATCAGCAAAATTTTAGCCATTTTTATTTCGTATTTTATTATAATTGGTATCGTAGTTTACATTGGAATGCGTTTTTTAAAACCTAATTTCTAAGGTTAAAAATACTGTAAATTTTATAAACCTATTGCATATTTATGTAACAGTTTTATTATTTAATATAATCAACTTTACTTTTCAATAAATAAACAAAACGATCATGAATGAGAATGGAATTTTGCAAGAAAAAATTGAAAATACAATAGACTCAAATTTTAGCAATATCAAAATTGATGTTTCAGGATGTAGCGTAACTATCAAAGGCACAGTAAATTCGTTCGAAGAAAAAACCCAAATCGAAAACATCACCTGGAACACATTTGGGGTAGAATTTGTAAATAACGAGCTAGATATAGCTTACAGATTTTAGCTATTATTGAAACCTGAAAAGCTTAGCTATTAATTTGAAGCTATTAATATTTAATTGTAAAATAATTAATTAGCAAATTTGGAGGCAAACAATTTCATGCATCAAAAAACCGAATTTTAATAAAAAATAAATAACAATCATTGATATAAACTTTATTTCAAACCAAAATGATAACAACCAAAAACAACCAACCAAATCAAAATAAAACCGATAATTCGTTTCAAAAGCATATTGAATCAAAAAATTGCAATGCATTTCTAGATGAGCTTATTGATATTTACAATTCTGAAAAAAATTTGAATGTCACTCTGCCAGAAATGATAAAAAATGCGCATGATACAGAAACTGAAAAAGCATTAACAACACATTTAAAGTTCACACAAGAACATATAAAAAGACTTGAGGATTTTTTTGTATCTATAAATCAACCGGTTAATTAGGATTACGAATTAAAAATTACGAATTACGAATTAAAAATTACGAATTAAAAATTAAAAACAAATAACAAATAACCAATAACCAATAAAAAATAAAAATATGACACCAAAAATTGGCATTACAGAAGCACATCTAAAAAGCAGTATCGATTTATTATCGGTAGTATTATCTGACGAAATGATATTGTACATCAAATACAGAAAATTCCATTGGAACGTATCGGGCGAGAGTTTTATGGAATTGCACAAACTGTTTGAGGATCACTACAACCAGTTAGAAAAAGTAATCGATGAGGTTGCAGAGCGCATTAGTAAACTAGGTGGAAAAACTATTGGAACTACAGTAGAGTTTGCAAAACATTCACGTCTAAAAGAAACCCCAAATAAATATCCGAACCAAAAAGATATGATGAGCGAGTTGCTCGCAGACAACGAAACCCTAATTGCAGAAATCCGAAAAGATATTGACACTTGCGCAGATGACAATCATGATGCGGGAACAGCAGATTTGCTTACCAGAATTCTGCAACAACATGAAACCATGGCTTGGATTTTGAGAAGATATTTGAGTTAAAAAATTCAACACAAATTGCACAAATTTTCACCAATATATTATTTTTATAATATTTAATAGAGTTAACAAATTAGTGACAATTAGTGACAATTAGTGAAATTTGTGTAAAAATAAATACAAACCAATTAAAAAACAACAGTATGAAACGCACCGCAAAAGCACATTGGTCAGGAAATTTAAAAGAAGGCAAAGGCAATTTATCCACAGAAAGTGGCGTCCTAGAAAATACAAATTACAGCTTTAAAACCCGTTTTGAAGAAGGCGAAAAAGGCACAAATCCAGAAGAATTACTAGCTGCAGCGCACGCAGGCTGTTTCACTATGGCAGTTAGCTCCATGTTTACTCAAAAAGGAATTAGCGTTACCAATCTGGACACCCAAGCCACACTCACCATGGAAGGATTAACCATTACAGGCATACATTTATCAATATCTGGCGAAGTTCCAGATACCAGTGCAGCAGATTTTGAAACCATAGTCAAAGATGCCGAAAAAAACTGCCTCATATCCAAAGTATTAAATATCCCCATAACTTCCGAGGCACATTTTAAATAATCTTTTGGGCGTGACCCTCCATTGCTTCGTCGTTCCTCCTCGCAACTTCGGGTCGTGCTATACGCTACAATCTTTTTAACACCTGACAGGTTTTGAAAACCTGTCAGGTCTCAAAAAGGATTTCCGCTACTATCACTCACGCATTATAATAGAATATTAACAACTAAAACTCAAACATTATGGATTATAATAATTATTATTTCGGCATGAACATCATTTGGTGGGCCATTTGGATTATTTTACTTTTCTGGATATTCGCCATACCTTATAGTATTCCAGGACAACGCCGCAGAAAAGATTCTGCTTTCGACATACTTCAAAAACGCTATGCCAACGGTCACATTACAGAATCTGAATATCTTGACAAAAAAAGAATATTGGAAGAAGAGTTGAGAAAGTAGTTTTTAACCTTTTCTAAACCCAACAAACTGCCATCAAAAACCAAAAGTTTATAATGGCAGTTTTTTTATGCAACAAATTGAAATCATATAACAATATCAATTAGTTGTGTAAATAATTTAATATCAATTATTTGAACTTTGTATTATTATAAAAAATCAAATAAATAATTTTAAGATGGAAAGTAAAGAAAAAACCAGCGAAAAGAATTACGGTACACAAATCGATTCAACTGTAAAAACAATTGAGGATCATGTGGAGAAAAAATCTGGAACAGGTTTGACTACAGTGATCAGCAAATGGATTGATACCTTGGAAGACCACAAAGAATTGAAAACAGTAGCTTCCAACTTGAAAAAATTGAAAGAAGCTATTGACGATAAAGACACTAAAAAAGCAGTGACTTTATTGGAAACTTTGGGCGAACAAACTACCAAAGCTGCTTCGGAAGCTGAAGGAACTGAAGCTACCAAAATTAAAAGTTTAGGTAAAGCTTTAACCAGCGCATCAAAAGCTATTGCAAAATTTATGTAATAAATTTTGAATGAAAAAAGAATTTCCCAATTCTTTTTTCATTTTAAATTTTATAAAAACTTGCGCCATGACAAAAAGAAGATGGAGACTTTCTACATTATTTTATTTTTATTTGAATTTTTAAAATAGTAAAAAGTATGAAAAAGGTAGCAGATCCAATAGATAAATCTTGTTGGAAAGGATATAAAAAAGAAGGAACCAAAACCAAAAATGGTAAAAAAGTGAATAATTGTGTTCCAAACAAAAAGAAATAACAAAACGGAAAAATATGAGCAATTCAGAAAAAAATATTGAAAATGAAGGTGTAAAAAAATTAATTGAGCTGGTTGATAATATAACTATCTGTTTTTTTTGTACAGATTTAAAAGCTGGCGATGGCGCAACTGCCACACCAATGAGCGCACAAAAGGTGGATGAAGAAGGAAATATTTGGTTTTTTAGTGGAAAAGACAGCGACAAAAACAAAGAAATTAGTAAAGATAAAGATGTTCAATTATTTTTTTCGCATCCAGGTAAGAGCAGTTATGTTGTTGTAAATGGTGAAGCAGAGATAGTAACCGATATCGAAAAAATCAAAGAATTATATACACCTGCTATTAAAATTTGGTTCAAAGAGGGTGTAGAAGATCCAAATATTTCACTTATTAAAGTAGCCACTAAAAATGCTTACTATTGGGATACTGTAGGTGGCATAGCTATAAATTGTATTAAAATGATAGCTTCAGTAGTTACAGGAAAAAATTTAGTAGAGGGAGTTGAAGGAAATATTACTGTATAGTAGAACTTAATTATTAAAACATAAAAATATGAAAATCTTAATGGTATTAACATCGCACAGCAAGTTAGGAAATACTGACGGCAAAACTGGTTTCTGGATTGAAGAATTTGCAACACCTTATTATTTATTTAAAGAAGCAGGTGTACAAATTACTTTGGCATCTCCAAAAGGTGGTCAGCCACCAATTGATCCTACAAGCGATGCTCCAGAAAATCAAACGGAAGCCACTGTAAGATATAAAAATGATTCCCAATTATTATCGCTTATGGCAAATACAAAAGTGTTGTCTGAAGTAAGCTCTGATAATTTCGATGCTATTTTCTATCCAGGTGGTCATGGTCCTTTATGGGATTTGACAAACGATATTTATTCCATAAAACTCATTGAAGATTTTTGGGAAGAAAACAAACCAGTAGCCACAGTTTGCCATTCGCCATCAGTGCTTTTAAAAGCAAAAGATGTGGATGGAAATTTAATTATAAAAGGCAAAAATGTAACCGGTTTTAGCAATGAAGAGGAAGATGCTGTTAAACTTAGAGACGTGGTACCTTTTTTATTGGAAAATGAATTGATGTCTAAAGGTGGATTTTATTCCAAAAAAAAACCATGGGAATCTTACGTTGTTAAAGACGGATTATTGATTACTGGTCAAAATCCGCAATCATCGGAAGCTGTGGCAGAAGAATTGATATTGTTGCTTCAAGAGTCTCCAGAACTTGAAAATATAATATAATTTCTATTCCGATTAAATTCAAATTAATTAATTTTACCACAGATACACAGATTTTTAAAATACAATTTAAAATGTGTATCTGTGGTAAAAAATTTACTATAATACACAAAACATGTCTAAGTTACATTTAAATGAAAACTATGTATAATATTTCCATTATATCATCAAGTGTTAGAACCGATCGCAAAAGTCACAATGTTGCTTTATATTTCCAGCAGTATTTAACTGAAAATGATTTGGCAAACGCTGAAATTTTAGATTTAAAAAAATATAATTTTCCTATTTTTGAGGAACGATTTAAAAATCTTAAAAATCCAGATAACGATTTGAAAGATTTTGTATCTAGAATTACAAAATCTGATGGCATTATTATTGTAACACCAGAATATAATGGAAGTATTCCTGCTGGTTTAAAAAACGTCATCGATTTATTATATGAAGAATGGCACCGCAAACCGATTTCATTTTCCACAGTTTCGTCAGGAGAATTCGGAGGTTCGCAAGCCTTAATACATTTACAATTTATATTTTGGAAATTAAGAGCTTGGACTTTTACAGCCAATTTTCCAGTTTCCAAGGTACAGGATAAATACACAGATACAGGATTGGCTATAAATAAACTTGAATCTGATAAGTTTGCCAAAATTTTTATCAACGAATTTTTCAACTGCATTCAAGCCAGTAGAAATAATACTGAAATATGATGGTTTACAATCAATTATTATGGCTTTTCATACTTTCAATTCCAATTGCTTGCATTTCTTGGACTGTAACACACGAAGAAATTTTCAAAGAACCAAGAGATTTTTGTATCGATAAAAGTCTGCATTGTGGAAAACTCTATCAAAGAAAATTCTTTTACTTATTTACTTGCGAATATTGTTTTAGTCATTATATAACCTTATTCTTTTTAATATTTACTGGTTATAAATTATTGATGGACAATTGGTTTGGCTACGTAATTGCTGAATTCTCCTTGGTCTTTATAGCCAATTTTTATATGAGCTTGTTTGCACTCCTTCGGCAAGAAATCAAAAAAGAAAAAGCGGTAATTGTTCAGATCGAAAAAGAAGTTGAGCATAAAAGTTAGTTTCAATTGTAATTTATGTAATAACAGCCCTTTGGGTGCAATTATTTTTTATAGCTAAATTATTACGATTTTGTCACACTGAGCTTGTCGAAGTGTCTTTTAAATAGGGTCTTTGCTTCCTTCGTCAGCACAAGCTAAGCTCAGACTGACATTTTCGCTTTAATAGATTATATGTTTTGTAAAAAATCATTTTTTAGTTAATTTAAGTAATTGCACGCCATGGGTTAATCATAATAATTTCTGGTGTAAATCTTGCAATACTATTATATAATTCTATAACAACCTTTATGACATTTTATGTGAATTTTATTTGTTAATAATATAACAAATATGACCACAACAAATACTTCAGTTATAAAGAAATTATTACTAATTTTTTTGATTTTTTCGGCACTTTATTTTGCCAAACAATTTTTAATGCCACTATTTATAGGAGGAATATTAGCCACTTTATTTCTACCATTTTCAAAATGGATGGAAAGTAAAAAAATCCCAAGATCACTTGCTGTATTTTTTTGTTTGCTGGCATTGTTGTTAACTATTGCTTTGCTTATTAGTGTTTTGGGATGGAAAATGTCTGAACTTTTCACAGATATTGACATGATTAAAGAAAAAGCAATTCAGAAGAGCCAAGAAATCCAAACCTACATATTTAATAATTTGAACATTTCTATTAAAGAGCAAGATGCTATTTTAAAATCCGAAAAACCATCGGTTTCAAATATTATGGAAATGATGTTTGGATCTATAGCTTATGTTTTTTCAACTCTTATTTTGGTTTTAGTTTATTATGTTTTTTTACTTTATTATAGAACCCATATCAGAAATTTTTTCTTGAAAGTTTCAGCCAGGTCAGAACGAGAAGAAATGGAACAAATGATTGACAGATCCACCCATATTTCACAACAATATTTGCTCGGTTTACTAAAAATGATTGTGTGTCTGTGGATTATGTACGGTATTGGTTTTAGTATTATTGGAGTAGAAAACGCCATTTTTTTCGCCATACTTTGCGGTATTCTTGAAATAGTTCCTTTTGTTGGAAATATAATTGGAACCACAATTACCGTTTTGGTTACATCCATAAATGGAGGCGATACTACATTGTTAATCGGAATTATTGCAACCTATGGAATTGTACAATTTATTCAAGGTTGGGTTCTAGAACCACTAATTGTAGGCGCACAAGTAAAAATAAATGCACTGTTCACTATTATTGCATTAATTATTGGGGAATTAATTTGGGGAATTCCAGGCATTATTTTGGCTATTCCACTTACCGCTATTTTTAAAATTATGTGCGATCATATTGAATCTTTAAAACCTTATGGATTTTTAATAGGTGAAGTAGAAACCAGAAAGTCAAATAAATCAACTTTAGACGATATAAAAATTAGACTTTCAAATTTAGGGAAAACAAAATAATTTAAAAATAACAAACAAAAACATACAATGAATACAAAACACACATTAAAAAATTTAGGGAAATTATTTAAGATTACCTTCAAAGAGTGGAACGAAAAAGATCCGTTTAGGCAAAGTGCAGTCATTGCTTACTATGCCATATTTAGTATTCCAGGATTATTGGTTTTAATTATTACAATTGCTGGATATTTTTTTGGAAATGATACTGTAAACGAAGATATTCTAAGTCAAGTATCTACCACGTTGGGTTCGGAAACTGCTTTACAAATTAAAGATATTTTAGAAAAATCGAGTCAATCAAAATCAACGCTATGGGGATCTGTAATAGGTATTGTAATTTTGCTTATTGGTGCTACTGGAGTATTTGTAGAACTTCAAAAAACACTGAATTTAATTTGGAATGTTAAGTTAAAAAAACAAAATGGAATCATTTTATATCTTAAATCTAGGATGTTTTCCTTTGGATTAATTTTGGCAATTGCATTTTTGTTAATTATTTCTTTGGTTATTTCAACGGCTTTGGCTGCCATGAGCGATTGGGTGAAAGTAGATACTTCGGCGTTCATGATTTCGGTATTCAACATCCTAAATTTTATAATTTCCTTAGCTGTTATATCCATGCTTTTTGCGATGATTTTCAAGATTCTGCCCGATGCTAAAATTAAATGGAAACATGTTTGGTTGGGATCATTGGTTACAGGATTGCTATTTACCATTGGAAAAACTGCATTGGCATACTACTTCGGTCAAGCAGAACCGGCCTCTATTTATGGCGCTGCAGGTTCAGTAATTTTAATTTTACTTTGGGTTTCCTATTCATCAATGATATTATTTTTTGGTGCAGAATTTACAGCTGCCTATGCAAAAATGTATTCTGGCATAATTCCTCCTACAGAAATTGCGAAAGTCGAAATTCCAACAAAACTCGAAAAAACTTTGTAAAATATTGTTACCACTATAATTTAAACTGTCATTAAATGATACTGTCATAAAATCTTAAAATCTTTCAATCCTACAATCTTTTAATTTAATGAAATGATATAACGAATTTACAAAAATGTGTAACAATTTCTGACACTAAATTATTGAATTTTACCATTATATAAATCATTATAAATTTAAACCAAATAAAGATGGACAACGAAAAAACAATTGAAGTATTAAATTCATTAATCGTAATTAATAACGATAGAATTGAAGGTTACGAAACAGCATCTAAAGAAACTGAAGCAGGAGATTTAAAATCATTATTTTCAGATTTTCAACAAACTAGTTTTACTTGCAAATCTGAACTTGTAGCCGAAGTGAATAGGTTAGGAGGAACTCCTGATGAAGGAACTAGAGTAACTGGTAAATTTTTTAGAGTTTGGATGGATGTTAAAGCTGCTTTAACAGGAAACGACAGAAAATTAATCTTGGACTCATGCGAATATGGAGAAGATGTAGCATTAGAAGCTTATGAAAATGCATTAACCAAAGATGGAATATCTACAAACAGTGGTGCAAAAGACATGCTTAGCAAACATCATACTGCATTGAAAGCAGACCATGATAAAGTTAAACAAATGCGTGATGCTTCGAAACAAGAAAAAGAAACAATGTAATTATTAGTTAGTTTTTTTAAATATATCAATGTTGTTTAGTCAAGAGAAGAAATTTTAAATTCACCAAAGCTTAAGAAGCAACCTTTGGTACTAGCTAAACGGCATGATATTTTAAACTAAAATATATGATAGAAAAAAATACACTTTCTCCACAGTGGAAATTATTTATTTGCATAGTCATATGTCAAGCCATTGGCATTATTTCTGGATTAATTGCTGCAACAAACAATAATGTTTGGTTTGAATCTTTGCAAAAACCTTCTTGGAATCCACCAGGGTATTTATTTGGTCCTGTATGGACATTTTTATATTTGCTCATGTCTATTTCACTTTGGATAGTTTGGAAAAGTAATATGAATGAAAAAATCAAAGACCAAGCAACATTAATCTTTGCATTACAATTGTTTTTAAATTTTTGGTGGTCTATTTTATTTTTTAAATTTCAATCGCCATTGTTTGCATTTATTGATATTATTTTTATGATTATTTTAATATTCATATCAATTTCGCGATTTTCAAAGTTCTCTAAATTGGCAGCTTGGTTGCTGGTGCCTTATATTTCATGGGTATGCTTTGCAGCAATATTAAACTATAAAATTATGGTTTTAAATAATTAAAATAACCCTTAAATTTTAAAATTTTGAATACCTATTTAAAAAATACTTTTGAGAATACTGGTAACGTTTCATTATTCACCTTAAGGTTTTTCAAAGAAATTTTGAAACCACCTTTTCAAATAAATGAATTTTTAAGACAATGCTATGCTATTGGATATAAAACCTTGCCATTGGTTAGCATCACTGGGTTTATTATGGGTTTGGTTCTTACAATTCAATCCAGACCAACCTTGGCAAAATTTGGTGCCGAATCATGGATTCCAGGCATGGTAGCGCTTTCACTAATTAGGGAAATTGCACCTGTAATTACAGCATTAATATGTGCTGGAAGAATTTCCTCTGGTATTGGTGCAGAATTAGGCTCCATGAAAGTGACAGAGCAAATAGATGCTATGGAAGTTTCGGCTATAAATCCTTATAATTATTTGGTAGTAACTAGAATTTTAGCCACTACTTTAATGGTTCCAATATTGGTTTTTTATGCAGATTTGGTTGGCGTTTTTGGAGGATATGTTGGTGTAAATTTACATGGCGATATTAATATGACAAGGTATTTTGCACAAGTATTAGAATCAATAAAATTTATGGATATTTTACCAGCTACAATTAAAACTTTTTTCTTCGGATTTTTTATAGGAATGATAGGCTGTTACAAAGGTTTTAATGCTGCTCGTGGAACTGCAAGTGTTGGAATAGCTGCCAATGAAGCAGTAGTTTCGGCATCATTATCAATTTTTATTATTGATATGTTTGCGGTGCAATTAACAGATATTTTACAATAATATCATGATAAATCTAGAAACTACAAGTAGCAAAAAAATAAATTCTAAATTGAATAATCCAATTATAGAAATAAAAAATCTATACAAATCCTTCGGGAAAAATGAAGTTTTAAAAGGTCTTGATATTACTGTAAAAAAAGGGGAAAGTTTGGTAGTTTTAGGTCGTTCAGGTTCTGGTAAATCAATAGCTATTAAATGTTTGGTAGGTTTGATTAAAGCCGATAAAGGCGAAATTAATGTATTTGGAACAGATATTACCAAAGCCAATTATATAGAGCTTAACGATATAAGAACTAGAATTGGATTTTTATTTCAAAATGGAGCACTTTATGATTCAATGTCTGTTAGACAAAATTTAGCTTTTACATTAAAACACCACACCAAGGATTTACCAACCGATGAAGTAAACAAAAGAATTGTTGAAGCCCTTGAAAATGTTGGTCTAGAGGAATCTATAGATAGCATGCCTTCGGAACTTTCGGGCGGTATGCAGAAAAGGATAGGACTTGCCAGAACACTTATTATAAATCCTGAAATCATATTGTATGACGAACCAACTACTGGTTTAGATTCAATTACATCTAGAGAAATAAGTGAACTTATATTATCTATTCAAAAAAAATACAAGACTACTTCAATAATAATTACCCACGATATGCCTTGTGCAAAAATGACTAGCGATAGAATTTTAATTCTAAAAGACGGCGAAATTAATGCAGAAGGAACTTATGATGAATTAGAAAAAAGTGAGGAAGCTTGGGTAAAATCTTTTTTTATATAATTATTAAATTTTGAAAAAATGAATAAAAATTCAAATCATACTTGGAAATTAGGAATGTTTGTAATTATTGGCATTACAGTGTTTATATTGACCATTTATCTAATAGGAAAAAGCCAAAATTTGTTTGGATCAACTTTTGTATTGAGTACAAAATTTAAGAACGTAAGTGGTTTGACCATAGGAAACAATGTACGTTTTTCTGGAATCAATGTTGGAACTGTAGATGATATTCAGTTTGTATCAGATACATCGGTTGTTGTAAAATTAATTATTAAGGACGATGTTCAAAAATTCATAAAAGTTGATGCCACAGCAAGTATTGGATCCGATGGATTAATGGGCGACAAAGTATTAACAATTTCTCCAGGAAGAGGTTCAGATAAAATTATCGCTGACAATGGTTCTATCAGATCAACCGAAGCTATTGAAATGGAAGATTTAATGAAAGGCGTAAAGGTAAGCGTGGATAATGCTGGAATTATAACCAATCAATTGGCACAGTTTAGTAGCAAAATGAACAACAACAACGGTGCCTTATCTAAATTAATGACAGATCAAAACGTAGCATCTAGTCTTGAAAAAACTTTGTTAAATTTGGAGTCTAGTTCAAATGAGTTTTCAACTTTCACAAAAAAAATGAATAATAAAAAAGGTATTTTATCAAAACTGGTTAACGATGAAAAGTTGGGGAGTTCTATAGATTCGACCATTACCAATATTCAAACAGGAACTATCGAATTAAATGAAACTGTAAAAGCAGCTCAAAATAACTTTTTATTGAAAGGATATTTTAATAAAAAGAAAAAAGCGGAAGCCAAAAAATTAAAAGACTCTTTAAAGCAAAAGTAGAAAGTGGGAATAATATAAATATATCCAAAAATTATATAACTATTTACGCAATCTTTTAGATATATTTGTATCAGTAAATAGTTTTAAGTTTAAAGAGATTGTCTTAATTGGTAAGCGTATTCTGAAATCAAAAAATAAATTTGCATAGTATTCGTATATTGTTATTAAAAATCAATTATACTTAAACTCAGCAAATATTTTGAAAAAGGATATTTTTATATGCCATTTTTGACAATCTCTTTTATTTTTAATCATCTTTAAAATTATTATACAATCAAAAATATAAAATTATGAAAACTGAAAGCGAATTAAATAATGATATTCTAAAAATAACAATGATAATTCGCGATAATTATCCAGAGATATCTAAGTTTTTAGCAGAAATGCCAATTACAATTCCAGAAGAATCTCATCCAAAAATAAACATACAAATTCTGCAAGATTATTATGATTCTTTGCAAAGTCTCATAATTGAATACGATGCAAAACATAAAAAAATTTGCTGATTCAAAATTCTATAAAATCAACTTCGTTATTTTCTAAAATATGAAAAATACTTACCTAAGCATTGAAAAACAATTCGAAAAGTTGACTTTATTATCTACAGCCATACTTGGAAATTCAATTACGTTTATGTTGGCATTTTGTTTGGTTTTATATTGGTGGATAAATGATATAGAATCCAAAGCGAGTGTACACCAAATTATTGGCGATATAATTTTCGGAACTACTTTTTTAAGTCTTTTTATTATTCAAAAATCTTTTAACAGATACTCAGCATTAATTCATTTAAAAATTAATGAACTAGTATCATCGCATGAAAATGCAAATAATGCAGTTATAAACTTTGAATCTAAATCCGAAAGAGAAATCAAAGAAATCCTCAAAGAATACACAGATATTGAGAATGAAACAGGCGAAAACGACGCATCAATAGATGAAGATTTGTCCAAAAAACCTTAAATGCTGTAATACTATTTCATAATTATATAAAAGAATTTTAAGCTATTGATTGCAAATTTGTAATTCACAATAAGTATGTCCTTTTTTTAAGTGATAAACTTAAAATAGTATTAACAATTAAAATCAATAACTATGAAAAAATCATTTTTTATTCTTGCAATGAGCACATTTATGGCAGGATTTGTGTTTACAAGTTGTAAAACAAACGTGGAAAAAGAAGCTGATGCTGTCGAAAATGTGCAAGATGCAAAAGAAGACTTAAACGAAGTAAGAAACGAAGCTGTTGCCGATACGGTTGCTCAATCAAATAATTCAGAATGGGAAGCATACAAAACACAAGCCCAAGCATCTATCACTGCAAATGAAGCACGAATTGCCGATTTAAAAAAAGAAATTAATAAAGTTGGGAGCAAACTAGACGCTAGTTATAAAAAAAATGTCGATGCTTTGGAACAAAAAAACATGGCGCTTAAAGCAAAAATTGATGGTTATAAAGCTAGCAATCAATCAGATTGGGATTCATTTAAAAGAGAATTTGATTCCGACATGACAAAACTGGGTGATGCTTTCAAAAACCTTACGGTGAATAACGAAAAATAATAAAAAGCGGGATTTATTCTCGCTTTTTTAATTTTAAACTGGAGATGTGTGAATCTTATAAATTTAACAAAAAGTTTTATAACACAATGTTTCCGAAATTGAGACAATTTTGTATCGTAATAACAATGTTACATTAAAATAAAAAAAAACAATATGAAAAATTCAAAATTAATAATTGCCCTGACACTTTTTATGGGTCTTACGCAATTGTCAAATGCACAAACAGACAATGCCAAAGTAGGTATTAAAGGAGGCGTAAACTTTTCAAACTTATACACAGATGATGTTGATGACAATAATGTACTAACCGGCTTCAATGTAGGTTTATTTGCTAAAATCCCAGTTACAGAAATGTTTGCAATTCAGCCAGAGTTAAATTATTCTACAAAAGGCGCAAAGTTAACTTACAACAATACTTTTGCAAAAGGTACAGCCAAATTTAACCTTGGATATATTGAAATACCAGTATTGGCAGTTGTTAATATTACAGAAAATTTCAATATTCATGCAGGTCCTTATGCAGGATACTTATTGTCTGCCAATGTAAAAAATGATGCAAACAATAATTCATACGATTTTGAAAATAATTTTGAAGCAGAAGATTTCAATCGTTTTGATGTTGGTGCATCTGTAGGGTTAGGTCTTGATTTAGATTCTTTTAGCGTAGGTGCAAGATATAATTACGGATTAACAAATATAGGTAAAGAGAGAACTTTTTTAGGTACATCCTACACATTTCCAGACGCAAAAAATAGTGTTATAAATATTTACGCAGCATTTTCATTTAACTAAACATTTAACCAATTAAAATTTTATATTATGGGCAATTTACTTTATACAATCGCAGTTATTCTGATCATTTTTTGGGCTATTGGCTTCTTTGCTTATAGCGCTGGATCATTAATTCACATATTACTTGTCATAGCATTAGTAGCTGTAATACTACGTGTTATTCAAGGCAAAAGAGTATAATTACATTTCAAAAAGAATTATTATAAACATTTAAACTATATATTATGGGAACTAATAAAACATTATTAGGAGTTTTAGGCGGCGTAGCTGCAGGAGCATTAATTGGAATTTTAATTGCACCAGAAAAAGGATCAAAAACTAGAAGAAGAATTTTAGACAAAGGTCAGGAATATGCTGATGATTTGAAAGGAAAATTCGACGACCTTTACGAAAGTGTTGTCAACAAATATGACAGTGTTGTAGAAGAAGGAAAAAGCATGATGGGTGACAAGTGGGAAAATGGTAAAGCTACTTTAGAAAATAAATTCCAAGAAGGCAAAAATGCTTTAGAAAATAAATTCGAAGAAGGAAAAGATTATGCTTCGAAAAAAGTAGATCAAATCAAACAATAATTTTAAAATAAATAAAAATTAAAAATTATGGAAAATACAGTAACTACGATTGAAACCCTTTTTGAAAAAGCCGAAGTATTCACTAAAACTTCTTTAGAATTATTAAAGCTTAACGCGATTTCTAAATCTTCTGATATATTAGCCTCTTTAGCTGTAAAATTGGTTTCGGCTACGATGGTTGCAACATTTTTCTTATTTTTAAACATAGGGCTTGCCTTTTGGGTTGGGGAACTTTTAGGCAAGTCTTATTATGGTTTTTTTGTCATAGCTGGATTTTATGCATTTATTGGAATTATATTCAATATATTTAAAAATAGCTTGATTAAAGAGCCCATTAAGAATTCCATTATTTCTGAAATTTTAAAAGATGATGAAGCATGAAAACAACTAACCAAAATGATGTTTTAACTGAGAGAATTACTTATTTAAAAAGCAGACAAGCTCATGAATTGCAATTGCTAAAACAGCAATACGATATTACATTAAACAATTTGAAACCTATCAATTTAATTAAAAGTACTTTTCAGGAATTTAAATCTTCGAAGGAATTAAAATCAAATTTGATAAATGGAGCGGTTGGAATTGGAACAAATTTTTTACTAAGCAAGGTCATGTTTCTTAGTCCAAAAAATCCATTAAAGAATATTCTTTACAACGGTATCAGATATGTTGCTAATAATTTTACAAGGAAAAATCAAAAAACGTTACCGCAATAGAACATTATAAAATCAAAAAAAATTCTCGAGAAATCGGGAATTTTTTTTGTTAGTATTTAAAGGATTTTATTTTGGAGGATACCTATTTACATTAACAACTATCCTAAATATAATCTTATAGATATGAAGGTATCTTAATTAGAATATAAAAGTCTAACTCTAAAATCTAAAATCTAAAATCTAAAATCTAAACTCTAAAATCTAAACTCTAAAATCTAAAGTCTAAAATCTAAAATCTAAAGTCTAAAGTCTCCTATCTGGCGTATTTCGTTTGTCCCATTTAATATCGCTCAAAACAGAAGAACTTATTCCTATAAAGAAATACCAAGAAGCTTGATTTCCAAAAGGTGTCCAATTAAAATCCATTCTCCAACTTAATAAATCGCGTTCAAAACGAAGTTGAGTATAAGTAACTCCTTTTTGAACGAAATCGTATCCTGAAGAAACACCAGCTTTCCATTTGGGTGTAATGTCTACATCGCCAGAAAACATGAGTGAACTATTGGAAATTTTTGTTTCCCTATTTTCATTGGAGTAGGTCAAGGAATAAGCCAATCGCAAATCCCAAGGCAATTTTGCTTTGAAAAATTCTGAAAATTTATCATCTTTGTCATCATCTTTAAACTGACTTTCTCGTCTGTCGCTAAAATCTGTAGTCGATCCAAATAAACTGTTGTCTTTTGTACCAGTTTTGGTGCTTTCATTCTTATCCTCAGATTTACTGTTTTTATTAGTCAATGAATAGTTTAAAGTCATATTGGCACTCGTCAATCGAAACAAACTTCCATTGTTGTCTATATTAAAAAGATTTAATTGTTTACCGTTGCTATCAATGGCGTACGGATTTAGTGTAGCGCCAAAATTTACATTCATTTTTTCCTTGAACAAATTGGTTCCGCCGCTTATTCTCAAAGGAGCCCATGCCTGTTGGTTGTCTTGAGGATTCAAATTATAGCTAGTGGATAAGTTAAAATTATTAAGGAGCATTATTTTCTTGGGTTCAACTTTCGTAGAATCTTGATCTCTTACTTTGGCCTCAAAAGTATTGCTTAAAGAAAACCCTAAATTATTTGAATTGGTTTTACCTGGACCACCAAAAATACCAGTTTCAAACCTGGTATATTCTGCCATTCTGCCACTTCCGTCTGCTGCATATGTATTGTAATATTTTTCAAAACTTGGCGTGTAACCGTACGAAACCGATGGTCGCATAACATGTCGAATGGCTTGTAATTTTTTTGTTTTACTAATATTAAAAGTTCCGTAAACAGTAGTTCCTAAACTAGATGAAAAATTATAAGTTCGAAAAGCATCAAAACCATTTCTATCAATATTATCAACTGCGTTAGTTACTGTATTGTATTTCTTTTCAATGGTTTTCAAATACCAAGTTTCCAAATAATTTGCCGAAGCAGAAACACTAAAATATTTAAATACTTTAAAATTAGTACTAAGAGGAATAGTATGTTGCAAACCATTTTTTGCATCTCTAAACATTTGAGGTTTAAAGAATAACGAATCAACCGTTACTATTTCATTTCGACCACTTAAATTGTATTGAAAATTTATATTTTTAATAAAACCTTTTTTAGTTCCTTGCGAAGGAGCAAATGGAAATATTCTATCTACACTGGCTTGCAAAGTGGGCAATGTCATATTAATTTGACCAGTATTTGTATTTTGAGAATGCGAAGCGGTCAGCGACATGTTTATCTGTGGAACTGTATTGAAAGTTCTTGAATAGGATACAGATGAGTTCAAAGTATTGTTTAATCTATTCGCGCTATTTAATTGATTTAGTGACGTTTGAAAGTACTTCTGACTTCCTAAATTCACTGAAGCAGAAAACCTAGAATTTGGTGTAGCTTTGGTATCAGGTGAGTGACTCCATTGAATATTATACAAATTTGATTTGCTATATCCAGGCAATCCACGTTCGCCAGTCACTTGATTTTCGTATCTAAAATTAAAATTACCATTGAATTTATATTTTTTGGCATAACTGCTTTCTGCTCTAAAAGCATAACTTCCGTTGGTATAGTAATCCCCCAAAAGTGCCAGATCATAATTTTTGCTCAAAGCAAAATAATAACCGCCATTTTGCAAAAAATAACCTTGAGAGTTTGAATCTCCAAAAGTAGGCAAAATAATTCCAGAAGTGCTTTCTTCTGTCATTGGAAAATAAGCAAATGGAACACCAATTGGCGTAGGAACATCAGCAATGACCATATTGGTAAAACCAGTCACTACTTTTTTTCCTGGAACCAGTTTTATTCTTCTGGCCAAAAAATAATATTCTGGATTATCTAAGTTTTTTGAAGTTGTAAATCGTGCATTTTTAATAAAGTAAACAGAATCGTTTTCTCTTTTTGTAATTTCACCTTTAACTCTAAATTCTCCTTGATCGGTTCTGGAATTCCAAATCAAAGCTTTTTTGGTTTTAAAATTGAATCTGATTGAATCTGGTTCTACTATATTGGAGCCTTGCTTAAATTCAGGAAATTGAGTAAAATTCCCAACCGAATCTTTGATTCTCCCTGCATAAACTTCATCATTTTGATAATCTATAACTATAATTCCAGCTTTTAATTCAATATCTTTATAATAAACTTCCGCTTTGTCGTAAAGTGTAATTTGTTTCTTTTTTTGATTTAATTTGGCGTATTTTTGGGCTTTATACTTAATTTTGCCATCTAGTAACGGCTTTTTCTTGAGAGAATCCTTCTTAATTGTATCATTTATTTTGGCACCATTTTTAACAGCAATTTTTAAGCTATCTGATTGTATATCAGCAGGTATAGCTATAGTTTTTTTAGGCAATTCTTGGGAATATAAAGTTGAACTTGTTAAAGTTAACAAAAAAGCTAAAAAAACGATATGAAATAAATTTGTACGCAACGCTATAAATACTATTTTTGTAAAAATGTGGCTTAATTTTTGAAGTGACAAACTTACATTTATTTTTAAAAAAAATTAAGCATTTAGTAAAATTATAACCTTTAAGGTCAAATATAAAAAAAGCATCTATGAAAATCATTTCAAAATTAAAACACTCAACTTTTATAATCATTTTTATTTTATCAAATTCAATTAATGCACAAGGAAATTCAAAATTCAAAGTGGTACTCGATGCGGGACATGGTGATCACGATTTTGGTGCTACTTATCATGGGTTTGTAGAAAAAAATATTGCTTTAGGCGTTGTACTCAAAGTTGGAAAAATTTTAGAATCAGATCCACATATTCAAGTTATTTACACCAGAAAAGATGATACTTTTGTCGATTTGGTCGAACGTGCAAACATTGCCAATCGTACAAGTGCTAATTTTTTTGTGTCTATACATTGTAATGCTAATAAAAATACCGAAGCTTACGGTACAGAAACCTATGTAATGGGACTTTCAAAAAGTGCTTCGAGTTTGGCTGTTGCCCAAAAAGAAAATGCGGTAATTACTTTGGAGGACGATTATAAAACCAAATATGCAGGCTATAATCCAAATTCGCCTGAATCATTAATAAGCGCCACTTTGGCTCAAGAAGAATACCTAGATCAAAGTATTGAATTGGCTAGTAAAGTACAAGAAGGTTTTGAAACAAAATTAAATAGAAAAGTAAGAGGTGTCAAACAAGCGCCATTTATGGTTTTGCACAAAGCATTCATGCCTCGTGTATTAATAGAAATGGGTTTTATCTCCAATAGAGATGAAGGTGCTTATTTAAATTCTGATGAAGGACAACAAAATGTTGCAAAAACAATCGCAGATGCTATTTTTAGAATGAAAGTGGAACATTTTGGAGGTATAATGCCAATCATCGATATTAAAAAATCTGAGAAACCAATGCCGAAGGATTCTACGCCGAAACCTATGATTCCAATTAAAGATTCTCCAAAAGTTATTGATTTAAGTATTCCAGTAAGCAAAGTTGATCCAGAAAAAGCAATTTTTAAGATTCAGTTGAAAGCAAGTTCTTCTTTTATTGAAGCTGAACCAAAAAACTTTAATGGCTTGGATAAAATATCTTTGGTTAGCGAAAACGGCATTTATAAATATATGTATGGCGAAACCAATGATTATAATGTTGCCAAAATGCAATTATTGGAAGCTAAAACCCATGGTTATGATTCTGCTTTTATTGTTTCCTATAAAAAAGGACTAAAAATTAAATTAACTGACGCCTTAAAATTATAAAGTGTTCTTAATTATAAAATTATTAATTTTGTTAAAAAACAAATCATTTTGAAAATTACCAGAGAAATTAAAACTGCCATACTAGTCATTGCTTCAATTTTACTATTTATTTGGGGATACAGTTTTTTAAAAGGACAAAATTTATTTAACAGCCACAAAAAATTATATGTTGAATATGATAATGTAGAAGGACTTGCAACTTCGGCAGCTGTAACCGTAAATGGTAAAATAGTTGGAAAAGTGAATTTAATTAGTTTGAATAGTAATGGTAAGTTGCTTATTGAAATTCAAATTAATGATGACGATTTTCCAATATCAAAAACTAGTATAGCTCAAATTTATGAACCTGGTTTTATAGGCGGAAAACAAATAGCTATTATTCCAGATTATAAAAATAAAAACTTGGCAATATCAGGAGATAAACTGGCCTCAGATGTAAAAATGGGATTGATGTCTTCCGTAGGAGAAAAACTAGTGCCCACACAACAAAAAATCGATAAACTGGTGGTTGATGCAGATGGTTTGGTCAATAATTTCAATGGCGTTTTAGATGCTCAAACAAAGCAAAATCTTAAAAATAGTATCGAACAACTAAACCAAACTTTGACAGAAATTAATAAAGCCACACAAAAAGTAAATACGCTTTTGGCATCCAATCAACAAAAAATCAATAATTCACTTGCAAATGTTGAGAGAGCTTCTGGCAATTTTGCAAAAATTTCTGATGATTTAGAAAAAGCAAAATTGAGCCAAACAGTTAAATCTCTCGAAGCAACACTCGATAATGTGAACAAAATTATGGCCAATTTAGAATCTGGAAAAGGTTCCATGGGAAAACTCCTCAAGGACGATGCCATGTATAATAATTTGACCAAAACATCAAAAGAACTCGAATTGCTTTTGCAAGATGTAAGATTGCATCCAACAAGATATGTAAATGTTTCGCTTTTTGGAAAAAAAGAAAAACCATATATAGAACCAACTCAAAAATAAACCAATCAGCATGAGCTATTTAGACAATATATTATTCATTATCGTTTTAGGTATTGGCATTGGATATTTTTCTATAAATGTCAAAAAAATTATTCGTAATATAAAACTTGGGCAAAACGTCAATAGATTTGATAATAAATCCGAACGTTGGAAAAATATGGCCATGATTGCATTGGGTCAATCCAGAATGGTGAAACGTCCAGTAGCAGGAATACTTCATATTATTGTTTATGCAGGATTCATCATTATTAACTTAGAAGTTTTAGAAATAATAATCGATGGTGTTTTTGGAACCCATAGAATTTTTGCTTTTTTAGGTAGTTTATACAATGCACTCATTGCTTCCTTCGAGATATTAGCAGTTTTAGTATTGGTGGCAGTAATTATTTTTTGGACAAGAAGAAACGTAATAAAGTTGAAAAGATTTATCGGTTCAGACTTGAAAGGTTGGCCAAAATCTGATGCCAATTACATACTTTATTTTGAAGTGGTATTAATGTCCCTTTTCTTATTCATGAATGCCTCCGATTTGTGGTTGCAAACCCATAATGTTCCGCATTATATTCAAGCAGGTTCATTTCCAATCAGTCAATTTATTGCACCTATTTTCAATGGAATGAATGAAAGTTCAGTTATCATTATTGAGCGCGCAACTTGGTGGTTACATATTTCTGGAATTTTAGTATTTTTAAATTATTTATATTTTTCAAAACATTTGCACATTTTATTAGCATTTCCAAACACATATTTTGCAAATTTAAATCCTCAAGGACAATTTGATAATCTGGAAAGTGTGACTGCCGAAGTCAAGTTGATGCTTGATCCAAATGCCGATTCATTTGCTACTCCAGCACCAGATGCAAGTGCAGCGCCTTCAAAATTTGGTGCTTCAGATGTGCAAGATTTAAATTGGGTTCAGCTATTAAATGCTTATACTTGTACAGAGTGCGGTCGATGTACATCGGTTTGTCCCGCCAATATTACAGGAAAAAAATTATCGCCACGAAAAATCATGATGGATACCAGAGATCGTTTGGTTGAAGTTGGAAATAATATTGATCTGAACAAAGGAATTTTTATTCCAGATAACAAGTCATTATTAAATGATTTTATTACACCCGAAGAATTATGGGCGTGTACATCGTGCAATGCTTGCGTAGAAGAATGCCCAGTAAACATAAGTCCATTGTCTATTATTATGGACATGAGACGCTATTTGGTGATGGAACAAAGCGCAGCGCCAATGCCAATAAATGCTATGATGACCAATATTGAAAACAATGCGGCACCCTGGCAATACAATCAGCAGGACAGGTTAAACTGGAAAAACGAAAATTAAATTATAACAATTTACAATTTCATATAGTGAGGCTTGAAATTGTTTACCAAACTAATAATAAAAATGAAACTAGAAGAAATTGAAAAAAGCCTCCAAGCAGCTTCAGAAAATGGGCAAACCATAAGTCCTATACTTCCAGAAGGCGTAAAAAATTATTTAATTGATATTGATGGAACTATCTGCGATGATATTCCAAATGAAGAACCAGAAAGAATGCTAACTGCAGAAGTTTATCCAGATGCTTTAGTCACATTAAATAAATGGTATGATGAAGGTCATATTATATTCTTTTTTACTTCTAGAACAGAAGCACACAGAGAATATACAGAAATTTGGCTTAAAAAATACGGTTTCAAATACCACGGAATGGTTATGGGAAAACCACGTGGAGGCAATTACCATTGGATTGACAATCATCTGGTAAAAGCAACTCGTTATAGAGGAAAATTTACCGATTTGGTTGACAAAGAAGTTACAATTCAAGTCTTTGACGACGGAAAACATTAATATTATGTGGATTTGATTATTTGGTTAATTGGTTATTCGTTGTCCAAATAACCAAATCCACAAAAAAACAAACTAACAATTTATGCAAGAAATATTAATAGTACCAACAATGGCAGAAATGCTAGCCCAAGGCAAACAACCAGAAGTTTTATTCTGGGTTGGTTGTGCAGGTAGTTTTGACGATAGAGCCAAAAAAATAACAAAAGCATTTGTTAGAATTCTCAATCGTGCAAAGGTTGAATTTGCTGTGCTTGGCACCGAAGAAAGTTGTACTGGCGATCCAGCAAAAAGAGCAGGAAACGAATTTTTGTTTCAAATGCAAGCCATGATGAACATTGAAGTTCTGAATGCATACGAAGCAAAAAAAATTGTAACCGCCTGTCCACATTGTTTCAATACTATAAAAAATGAATATCCAGAATTGGGCGGAAAATACGAAGTAGTTCACCACACAGAATTCCTAAAATCATTATTAGATTCAGGTAGATTAACTATTGAAGGCGGACAATTCAAAGGGAAACGAATCACATTTCATGATCCGTGCTATTTGGGCAGGGCCAATAAAATATATGAAGCACCAAGAGATTTAATTCAAAAATTAGATGCAGAATTGGTCGAAATGAAACGATCAAAAGCAAATGGACTATGCTGTGGCGCAGGTGGCGCACAAATGTTTAAAGATGCAGAACTAGGAAACAAAGAAATTAATATAGAAAGAACAGAAGAAGCACTTGAATTAAAACCAGATATTATTGCTGCTGGTTGCCCATTCTGCAACACTATGATGACCGATGGTGTAAAAAACAAAGAACAAGAAGCCAATGTCAAAGTAATGGACATAGCCGAATTAATTGCTAACGCTCAAGATCTTTAAATAAATTACGAATTACGAAAAAGTAAATTTTTGTAATTCGTAATTCGTAATTCGTAATTCAAAATGTATATACCTTTCGAAAACCTACCGCCAGAATCAAAAATTTGGATTTACCAATCAAACCGTAAATTTACAGACGATGAATTTTCTGAAATAAAGATTTCTGTAGAAAATTTTGTCGAAAATTGGGCTGCACATGGCACAAGCCTTGAAGCTTCCTATCTATTAAAATACAACAGATTTATAATTTTTGCTGTAAATCAGGAACCTCAAGTGGCAACAGGTTGCTCGATTGATAAATCTGTTCAATTTATTCAAGAACTAGAACAAAAATACAAAGTAGATTTGTTAGACAAAATGAATGTAACATTCAAAAACGGAGAATTTGTAGCACACAAAACTTTGATTGAATTCAAAAAAATGGCAAAAGACAAAGCTGTTACAGGTTCTACTATAGTGTTTAATAATTTAGTCAATAATATAGAAGAGTTTAACGATGCTTGGGAAGTTCCTGCGGAAGATAGCTGGCATAGTCGCTTTTTTTAAAATCATAGAATGAAAAATATTTTCAAGTATATATTTATTTGCATTGCTACCTTTTTATTGGTGAATTGTGCTATAAAAAAAAATACTTTACCTCCAAATGTGGCAATTGATGATACTCCGAAAAAAGTAAAAACCACAACAAACGAAAAATTTATTGATCAATCTAGGGCTGGTTTCAATCTTTTCGAGGATACAAAACCAGAAAGAAAATGGGTTGACAGTATTTATTCAAATATGACATTTGACGAAAAGCTAGGTCAATTGTTTATGATTGCGGGTTATTCAAACAGAGATTCTATTCATTTTAATGTGGTTGATAAATTAGTAAAAGAGTATAAAGTTGGTGGTATAATTTTTTTTCAAGGTGGACCAGTTCGCCAAGCCAATATAACAAATCGATTTCAGGCTAAGGCAAAAATACCTTTGTTTATTGGTAACGATGCCGAGTGGGGTTTGAGCATGCGACTAGATTCTACCTACAGCTATCCATGGAATATGACCCTTGGTGCCGTTCAAGATTTGAAATTAATTGAACAAATGGGAACCCAAATGGCGCAAGAAACCAAAAGAATGGGAATTCATTTTAATTTTGCTCCAGTTATTGATATCAATACAAATCCTAGAAATCCAATCATTGGAAGCCGTTCCTTTGGTGAAGACAAATTAAAAGTTACAGAACGTGCCATTGCTTTAATGAAAGGCGTTCAAAACGAAGGTATATTTTCTACAGGCAAACATTTTCCAGGACATGGCGACACAGAAACAGATTCTCATCAAACACTTCCTATTATTAAATTCTCTAAAGAACGGTTGGAGGATGTAGAGTTTTATCCATACAAAAAAATGTTTGATTTAGGTTTGGCTTCCGTTATGGTGGCTCATTTAAACGTTCCTAGTTTAGAAACACGTGAAAATTATCCGTCTTCAATTTCATACAATATTGTGACCAATGTTTTGAAAAAAGAATTGGGCTTTAAAGGACTCATATTTACTGATGCTTTAAACATGAAAGGGGCCAGCAATTTTAAAAAACCTGGTGAAATAGATTTGGAAGCTTTTTTAGCGGGAAACGATATTTTGCTTTTTGCAGAAGATGTACCAACCGCAATGGAAAAATTCAGACAAGCCTACAACGACACTTTAATTACACCAGAAAGACTCGAATATTCGGTAAAAAAAATACTAAAATACAAATACAAAGCAGGTTTAAATCATTATAAACCTATCAATACCGAGAATTTATACGCGGATCTTAATAAACCAATTAACAACTCTTTGCAATATAAACTTTACGAAAGTGCTATTACTGTTTTAAAAAACAAGGACAGCATTTTACCCATAAAAGATTTAACCAGAAGTAAAATAGCTTACGTAAAAATTGGCGATAATCCAGATAATACATTCTTGCTAACTTTAAAAAAATATGCAGAAGTTACAGAAGTTTCACATTTTGACTTGGATAGTTTAAATGTAGAATTGAAAAAATACAATACGGTAATTATTGGTTTGCACAAATCTGACAAACTATGGCGTAAATATGAATTTACAGAAAAAGAACAACTTTGGGTTCAAAAAATAGCTGAAAATAACAATGTTATTTTAGATGTTTTTGCCAAACCTTACGTTATGCTTCCAGTAAAATCGTTTGATGATATCGAAGGATTGGTACTTACATATCAAAATAATGAAATTGCTCAAAACGTATCGGCCGAATTAATTTTTGGAGCTATAGAAGCCAAAGGTAAAATTCCAGTGACCATTAATAATTTTTTTATTCAAGGCGACGGATTATCAACCAAAAAAATAAATAGATTAGGATTTTCAACACCTGAAAATGTAGGTATGAATTCCGAAATTTTATCAAATATTGAAGGTGTTGCTTACAAAGCTATTTTAGGAAAAATGACGCCAGGTATTCAAGTTCTAGTTGCTAGAAAAGGAAAAGTAGTGTATCAAAAATCATTCGGATACCATACTTATAAAAAAGAAGTTAAAGTTAAAAATTCAGATATTTACGATGTGGCTTCCTTGACAAAAATTATTGCTACTTTGCCAAATATCATGCAAGAATATGATGCAGGAAAAATTAATTTAGACACGAATTTAGGAAAAATGGTTCCACAAACTATAGGAACAGACAAAGATTCTATCAAATTAAAAGATTTACTTTCACATTATGCAAGACTCAAAGCATGGATTCCTTTTTATAAGTCTACATTAGATTCTTCGAAAATGCCACTTAAAAAGTTTTATCAAAAATCATATTCAGATAATTTTAAACTGCAAGTTTCAGAAAATTTATTTCTACGAAACGATTATAACGACACGATTCTTAAAACTATTGTTAATAGTAAATTAAATGATAAAAAAGAATATGTTTATAGTGATTTCACTTTTATATTATTAAAAGAATATTTAGAAAGAGAAAATAAAAAAACACTAGACAAACTTTCTGAAGAAAATTTCTTTTCCAAGTTGGGCATGAATAATACAATGTACAATCCTTTGCAGAAGTTTGACATGAGCGTAATTCCTCCAACAGAAATAGACAATTATTTCCGTCACACAACCATTCAAGGCTACGTACACGACATGGCGGCTGCAATGCAAGGCGGTGTTGCAGGTCATGCAGGTTTGTTTTCGAACTCTATGGATATTGCCAAAATGATGCAACTCTATTTAAATAAAGGTAATTATGGTGGCATTCAATATTTTTCAGAAAAAACATTCAATGATTTTAATACTTGCTATTTTTGTGCAGAAGGCAATAGGAGAGGGCTAGGTTTCGACAAACCAGATTTGAACAAACAAAATCCTGTTTCTGCATCTAGTTTCGGTCATACAGGTTTCACAGGAATTATGACTTGGGCAGATCCTGAAACAGAAATTATTTACGTTTTCATGTCAAACAGAACATTTCCAGATGCCAACGCAACCAACCAACTTTACAAACAAAATATTCGTGAAGATATTCAAAAAATTATTCAACAATCAATTATTAAAGAATAGTTAATATTGTCATAATCACTTATTAAAAAATCTTAAAATTCATTATTTTCGTAGTATGAAAATAGCAGTTGTTTGTTACCCAACGTTTGGCGGAAGTGGCGTTGTTGCTACAGAATTAGGATTAGAATTGGCACGTCGTGGTCACGAAATACATTTTATAACTTACAGACAACCAGTTCGTTTGGCATTATTGAATCCCAATGTCCATTACCACGAAGTGAATGTTCCAGAATATCCATTATTTCATTATCAACCTTATGAATTGGCTTTGTCAAGTAAACTGGTAGATATGGTGAAATTGTATAAAATAGAATTGCTACACGTTCATTATGCCATTCCACATGCTTATGCGGGTTATATGGCAAAGCAAATGTTGAAAGACCAAGGCATAACAATTCCAATGGTTACAACACTTCACGGTACAGATATTACATTAGTAGGAAATCATCCGTTTTACAAAACTGCCGTTACTTTTAGTATTAATAAGTCAGATAAAGTAACTTCGGTTTCACAAAGTCTAAAGGACGACACATTAAGATTGTTTGATATTAGAAACGAGATTGAAGTAATTCCAAATTTTATTGAATTAAATAACGTAATATCTGTCTTAAATCCTTGCAAACGTTCTGTAATGGCAAATGAAGACGAACGGATTATTACGCACATTAGCAATTTTAGAAAAGTAAAAAACATTCCAGATGTCATTCAAATTTTTTATCTGATACAACAAAAAATCAAAGCAAAACTCATGATGGTAGGCGATGGACCAGAAAAAGCATTCGCTGAAAAACTTTGTGAAGATTTGGGAATTACTGACAAAGTAATTTTCTTTGGAAATAGCAATGAAATTAATCAAATATTAAATTATTCAGATTTATTTTTGTTGCCTTCTCAAACCGAAAGTTTTGGACTTGCTGCTTTGGAAGCCATGGCTTGTAGGGTTCCGGTAATTTCTAGTAATTCTGGTGGTTTGCCAGAAGTAAATATCAATGGTGTTTCTGGATACTTAAGCAATGTGGGCAATGTGAACGAAATGGCAGAAAACGCGCTTAAAATAATTTCAGATCCAGAAATTCTAGAACAGTTTAGAAAAAGAGCCTTGGAAGTAGCTCATAGTTTTTCTATCGAAAAAATTGTACCATTATATGAAAATTTATACAGACAAGCTATAAAAAAAATACAATAAAAAAAATCATCTTCAAAATTAACTGAAGATGATTTTTTAAATAATTAAAAATATTTTAGAATTGATATCTAAGACCCAAAGCGATATCTGATCCATAATTATCTCCATAACCATCACCCAAAACAAATTCTGGTCTAAAGTCTAATGAAATTAATAATGGAATATCAAAATCATATTCTATACCAATATTTCCAGCTGCAAAGGCATAAACTCCACCACTATTATCATTATTGAAATATTGGTTTTTATATTTTTTGTTAAAATCCCAACTTCCTAATCCAGCTCCTACACCAGCATACCAATTGAAATCGCCATCAATATTCCAAACCCATTGGTAAACACCAGTAATTTTAACTGCGTCGTAAACGTCGCTGTTTCTCCATCCTAAATCGAGTTCCAATCTATGATCTCCAGCTAATTTTCTTTGGTAAGATACTTCTCCACCAAATCCATTATTATCTCCAAATCTTAACCCCAAAGCATTTTTTGAAATGTTTTGAGATTGTGCGCTAAATGCAAATCCTGAAAGCAGGACAGCCGTAATAAATAATTTTTTCATATACATAAATTTTGTTTTGACAAATATACAATCATTAACTTTTACAATTAAATTTTAATGTTGCATAATTCACATCTTAAAAACAAAATTAATTAATAATTATTGTAACAATTTTCATATTTACCATAAATTTATTTTTTTGTTAATATAAACTTTTCAATAATCTCTTGACTTATTGTATTTTCCATTTCAAAATATTCAGCTTCATCTTTTTCCATACTAGACATTAATTTTTCGTCATATTTAAAGAGCTTCCATCTTTTATTATTATATTCTAGAGCAGTTAAGTTTTCAACCCAATCCCCAGAATTTAAATACAATGTTTTGCCAAATTTATTTTGAATTTCAATAATTTTTGGTTCATGAATATGTCCGCAAATTACATAGTCATATTTTTTTTCAATAGCCAAATCTGTCGTAGTTTCTTCAAAATCGCCAATAAATTTAACTGCTTTTTTTACACTTCCTTTAATTTTTTTGGAAAATGAATAAGGTTCTTTGCCCATTCTTTTCAAACACCAATTCACAAAACGGTTTATTAAAATTAAATAATCGTAACCCAAACCGCCTAATTTGGCAATCCATTTTGAATGCTGGACAGATGCATCGAAAACATCACCATTAAAAATCCAAGCTTTCTTGCCATCCAAATCCAACAAAAGTTTGTCTTGAAGCGAAAAATTTCCAACATGAGTATCACTAAATTTTCGCAACATTTCATCGTGATTTCCAGTCAAATAATGCACTTTTGTTCCTTTGGAAGCGCAATTAATTATCGATTTTATAACCTTTAAATGATCTTTAGGAAAGTATGATTTTCTAAATTGCCATATATCAATAATATCGCCATTTAAAATTAAAATCTTGGGTTTTATAGAGGCTAAGTAATTAACCAATTCTTTGGCATGACATCCATAAGTTCCCAAATGCACATCGGATATAACCACAAGTTCAACTTTTCGCTTTTTCAATTCAGAATTATTAGAAGTTTTACAAATAACGAATTCTAATATTAATTGAACTGAAACAATACGTTAAGAAATAGTGCTCAATTTTTATAATTTTTAAAGTCTAAATTTTTAATCTTTAAACTAAAAAGTTACATTTGTTCCAAACAAAATACAATGGCTGGAAATTGCTACGGAACTATTTTTAAAGTAACCACATTTGGAGAATCTCATGGCGATGCTTTGGGTGGAATTATAGACGGTTGTCCGCCAGGAATTATCTTAGATTTTGATGCCATCCAAAAAGAAATGGAACGCAGAAAACCAGGACAATCTGCCATTGTTACCCAACGAAAAGAAGCAGACGAAGTCACGTTTCTCTCAGGAATTTTTGAAGGCAAAACCACTGGAACTCCAATAGGTTTTCTGATTCCGAATACCAATCAAAAATCCGATGATTATTCACATATCAAAAATTCCTATCGCCCAAGTCATGCCGATTTTGTGTATGAAAAAAAATACGGAATCCGCGATTATCGTGGTGGCGGTCGCAGTTCCGCTCGTGAAACTGCTTGTAGAGTAGTGGCAGGCGCAATTGCAAAACAAATTATTCCACAAATTAAAATCAATGCATTTGTCTCTGCGGTTGGCGAAATTACAATCGATAAAAAATATCAAGATTTAGATTTTTCTTTGATTGAAAGCAATGCCGTGCGTTGTCCAGACCAACCAACAGCAGAAAAAATTGAAAATCACATCAAAGAAATAAAAAAACAAGGCGATACCGTTGGCGGCGTCATTACTTGCGTCATTCAAAATGTGCCTATAGGATTGGGCGAACCCGTTTTCGACAAACTCCATGCAGAATTGGGCAAAGCCATGCTCTCCATAAATGCGGTAAAAGGTTTCGAATTTGGAAGTGGATTTCAAGGTGCCAAAATGAAAGGAAGCCAGCACAACGATTTGTATAATGAAAACGGAACCACAAAAACCAACCTTTCTGGCGGAATTCAAGGTGGAATTTCCAATGGAATGAACATTTATTTCAACGTTGCTTTCAAACCAGTGGCAACCCTTATCCAAAAGCAAGAAGTACTAACCAATAATCAAGAAATTATTGAACAACAAGGCAAAGGCCGTCACGATCCTTGTGTCGTACCACGTGCCGTGCCAATTGTCGAAGCCATGGCAGCGCTCGTCATTGCAGATTTTTATTTGATTAATAAAATTTACAAACAATAATTGCCCAGAGAGATTGTCGAAATAACTTTGTCACATTGAGCTAGTCGAAATGGAGCTTGTCGAAATGGAGCTTGTCAAAATAAGAAGCTGTTTCCCGCTGTCCATTACAATCTCTCGTTCAAAAATATTTTTTTTCAAGTCAGAAAAGGAACTTCCTTCGGTCGTTCTTTTCTTCCAGAAAAAAATATATTTTTGAAACTCGAGGATTTCCATTCCCATCGGGGCTAAAAAACCAATAACATTCAACTATAAACTATGAATTCAACAGAATCTAAAATCGAAACCAAAAAATCAATATTCAGTAATCTAACCACGCAAATTCTGATAGCCATGTTGCTTGGTGCAGTTTTAGGCGTTTTTATTCACAATAATTATACACCAGAATCTGCCAAAGAATTCAGTGGCTACATCAAAATGCTGGCTACTGTTTTCATCAGATTGGTACAAATGATTATTTCGCCTTTGGTATTTACAACATTGGTCGTAGGAATCGCAAAATTGGGCGATATCAAATCCGTAGGTCGAATAGGAGGAAAGGCCATGGGTTGGTTTTTTACAGCATCATTCATCTCCTTATTAATAGGTATGTTTTGGGTGAATTTTTTTGAACCAGGTGTCGGATTAAAATTAATCGACATTGATCCAGCAACCGCAGCTGAAGTAACTGATAAAACACAAAACTTTTCTGCACAAAATTTTATAGAACATATCATTCCTAAAAGTATCGTGGAAGCTATGGCAACCAACGAGATTTTGCAAATAGTCATTTTCTCTATCTTTTTCGGATTGGCAGCCGCATCACTTGGAGATTTTACAAAACCAGTAGTCAATGCGTTAGACAAAACATCACATATTATTTTAAAAATGGTTACCTATGTCATGAAGTTTGCTCCATTGGGAGTTTTTGGAGCCATTGCAGGCGTTTTTGCTATTCGAGATGTAGATGATTTGTTGCTAACCTACGCCAAATTTTTTGGATCATTTCTAGTAGGTATTGGTTCATTGTGGGTTTTCTTACTAGCTGTAGGGTTTCTATTTTTAAGACACAGAATGCTTATTTTGTTAAAACATATTATTAGTCCGTTAGTCATTGCCTTTGGAACCACCAGTTCCGAAGCAGTATTCCCAAAATTAACAGAAGAATTGGAAAGATTTGGCGTAAAAGACAAAATAGTGTCGTTTATGTTGCCTTTAGGATATTCTTTTAACCTCGATGGAAGCATGATGTACATGACATTTGCCAGTATATTCATAGCACAAGCTTCGGGAATTCATCTGGATATTCCCACCCAAATGACCATGCTTTTGGTTTTAATGCTCACTAGCAAAGGTATTGCAGGCGTGCCAAGAGCAAGTTTGGTTGTGGTAGCAGCCACTTGCGGTATGTTTGACATTCCTGTAGAAGGTATTGCTTTAATATTGCCTATCGACCATTTTTGCGATATGTTTCGAAGCGCGACCAATGTTTTAGGAAATGCTTTGGCTACGAGTGTAGTTGGAAAATGGGAGAAAGAAGATTAAATCACTAAATAAAAAAAGCTGTCAAATTTCTTTGACAGCTTATATAAGAATATTAAAATAACTATTCTTTAATAACTTGTATTGTTCTTACTTTACCTTCAGAAGTAACTTTAACAAAGTATGTACCATTTTGCAATGCGGACATATCAATTTTTGATTTCATTTCGTTTATTGATTTTGTGAGCACTTCTTGTCCCAGTAAATTGTAAATAGCAACGCTTGAAATATTTTTATCATATGATAAACTCAATATGTCATTTACTGGATTCGGATAAGCTCTAAAATTGTTTGCATCGAAAGAATCAGTAGTAGAAAGAGAAGCCCCACAAATAACCGTAGTCGTTCTTGTAGCACCTGCGGCACTTGGCGCGCATTGATTTGAAAGATGTATATAAACTCGAGCAGTACCTGCAAAATTAGATGTCCAAGTAAGAGGCGATGCTCCAAATGTAGCAGCTGTTAATCCTCCATCGGTACTAATTGTAAAAAAGTCAGTTGCAACCGAACTTGAAAACTTATAAGTTTGACCAGAAGTCAAAACAACGTTTGAATATCTTCCCGCTCGTATTGCTGTTGGTGTTATTGTATTTACAGTTGTTCCATCGCACGTAGCTGGTGTAAACGTAGCAATTGGTGCCAATATACCATTTAAGCAAGACCCAGGTGAAGGACCTGTAGTAAAGCTATATGTTACACAATTTTGTGCTTGTAATCCATTCGCACCTTCTGGCACTATTTTCCAATAGTAAGTTGTGTTGTAAAGCACATTAGTAATATTTACAGCTACTCCTGTAAATGGTGCACCTGTTGGATTTAATGATGGTATTGTTGCTTCTACTTGTCCAAAAAATATTCTATATCCTGCAACTGGTGTTGCTGGAGCAGTCCATGTAAGCGATACTGCAGTTTCTCTTGTAGAAGCTGTAGTTGCATTATTTACAAGTATTAACGGTACATTTGTTGCAACATTTGTAGGTGTGTTTAAAACAGCACAATCAGGTGCAGTTAAATTATTAAAATTATAAGGTCCCGACCATGTACTGAATGAAGTACCAACCGTACATTCAGAACGTACATAAAACTCATAATTTGTGTTATTCGTTGGCAAAGTCGCTGTATAAGTTAACCCAGTTACGTTAACACCTGTATTGTCAGTAATTGCAGGAATTCCAGTTCCAGCATTTTGAACTACAATTTCAAAAGATGTGTTAGAAGAAGTCCAACTTAAATTAGCTTGAGTTGCTGTTACACCTGAAGAAGTACCTGCAGTTGGTGCAAAACATGTTGGTATTGCAACTGATAAAGTATAATCTTCAGCTTGACCAAAGCCAGTACCTGTTTGACATGATGTTGGAAATACAGTTGTTGATGCATTATATCTTTTTACAACTCTCATTCTTGTATTTCCAGCCAATGCTGTTGCTGGAACTTCAATAAGTCCAGACAGTTGAGCAGCATCGATTCCTGTAGTATTAAGTAAACTACCTACATTATACGTTTCACCAGCATCAGTAAAAACTTGATTCTGATTCCAATCAATAAAAACAGAATAGTTATTATTAAATGCTCCATCAGAATTTCCTTTCAATCTAATCTGATAAGTACTACCCGCTAAAACATTTCCTGTAATTGAGGTAAAGTCTTCATGCGCAACTCCTGTTGTTGCATTAGGCGTAACATTGTTAATTCCAGCAAAATTAACTAAAGTAATTGGTTCTGTGCCACTAGTATTAGTTACTGGACAATAAGGTGCTGGAAATTGAGCAAATCCTTTCATGGTAAGAATTAAGGCCCCGAATAAAATAATTTTTTTCATGATATAAGTTTAAAATTTATACAAATATAAAATAAATTAACTAAATTATTATGATATTACAATAAAAATTTAGCTTTTAGTTCTTTTGTTGGTATCATACAACTATCTTGCTTTCCATACCATTTGTAACGATTTTTCGCTACATAATCATAAATAGAATCTCTTAAATTTAATGGTAAAATTCTAAATAGTGTGGCAAAACTATGTATGCCACCAAGATGTTTGGCTATTTCCAATGCCGCTGCCGATTTGTAATAATAGGCAATTCCAGGTTCATACAAAATAATGCTATCTATATTTTTTTGTGAAATACCAATATGAGTTATGATTTTTTGACCCAATTCAGACTGTAAAGCTACAAACCTGAAAATATCTTTTGTATCATGTTTTATTACATATTGAACAGATGAATTGCATAAATTGCAAACACCATCAAACAAAATAATTTTTTTATCTTTTGGAAGATCTGATATTTCCATAATTATTTATTTTGAACAAATTCCAACAAATCCAAACTCACATTCGAAGTAAACAATCCATAATTTACAATAGCCTTATTTTTTTCTATCTTATCGATACTTCCAATTGCTCTGCCATCGAACATTTTTACTCTATCTCCAACTTTCAAAATTACTTTTGGTTTTTCTGGTACGAGCGTTGCTTTAAGT
>NZ_JANLVD010000015.1:0-13502 GCF_031363805.1 Flavobacterium sp.
AAAATGAAAGGTATATATCTTCAAAATTATCTTGATGAGTTCTGCTACAAACTTAATAGAAGATACTTCGGAGAGTATTTATTTGATAGAATTACTATTGCATTAGTAACTTGTGGTAAATAAACCGAGATACAAATAAAATTTTAAAATCATTTGAAATATACCAATAGCCATTACACGGATAAACGCCCATACCACCGTGTACATCTTGCAATTTCCATTCCCAATCTTTCTCTAGTCCGTAGCTTTGCAAATGAAAATAATCAAAAATAGGCGTGTTCTTAATAATTTCTCTTTTTCCTATTTTATCAAAATAGTTTTTACCATTAGGTACAAATTCGCCATTAGCACTTGGTATGTCTGCAACAAATCCTTTAGACTTTTGTTCTAAATCTATTGATTTATCTGTTAATTTATAGTAGTTCATTTAATTAAAAATTTATAATATCATTAACGTTTTTATTTCCTAATAAAACTTCATTTTTCAGCTTTTGCTTAGTGCTCTTTATTAAATCCTCAATTTCATCAAATGCTCTTTTTGGTTTGTTTAAGTTTCTAGAATCGGTTATTATATCAGTTATTTTTTTGCTGATTTCTCTATTGTAATCATTGTGAACTGTATGTCCATTAATTTGAAGTGAATTACTTTTCTTTTGTATCATCATTCCATTGTCAATACCATTAAAGTCAAAATCAAAATCAGGATCAGTTTTTCGTAATTCAAATAACAATTCTTTTAAATCTGGGTTATTTTTTAAAACATCAGCGGGTATCACGTGGTGGTATTATCAAAATTTCAAAGAACATATATTTTGATTATATCTATTAAATGTTTTTATCAATAACAACATCAAAATCTAATTCTGAAAATTCAAAACCCTCTATATTGTTATCTTCAATAGCTTTTTTAAGTTTATTTGATACTATGTTATCTTTCATAAAAGTTCCCATTGGAAAAAAATCAAAGGCTTCGTTTAATACTAACTTTCTATTTTTAAGAATTAGTTCCAAGCTATCATTTTCCTTATAGATTCGTTTATAATTATCTATAAATTCTTTATTATTGATTACAAATACATTTTCTTCACTTTTAGGATTATAAAAGATTGATTTTTTAAAATTTATGTTTAATAAAAAATTTTCAAATGTTATATTTCCTGCAAACTGAAAAATATAATAATCATAAGAATCAAATTTATATAATAATTTACTTAAATAAAATTGATACGGATTTGCCAAAATATGTTTTTCGAATATTTTTTTTAATTTTTCAGAAATAAAGAAGCCTTTTATTTGACTTCCTTGATTTATAAAACTGTGAACATCATTTAATTTAAAATCCCAAAATGATTTTTCATCAAAACTTTTTAAGTAAAAATAATCAAAAATAGGAGGGTTTATTATCAAATTACCATCTTTTAATTTATTAAAATAAATTTCAACATTAGGTATTTTTTCACCATCAACACTACTAACAATTCTGTTATTTAAATTATTCACTTGTAAATTTAATTTAAAATATTTCATTTCTAAAAATTTAAAATTTGATTAACATCTTTCGTTCCTAATAATACTTCATTTTCCAATTTTAACTTTGCTTTATTAACAATTTTTTGTACTTCATTAAATTTATCACTCTCATCAAAAATTGGATTATCAATAACATTTTTAATTTTATCGGTAATTGCTTTATCATATTGAGGATGAGTAGTATATCCTGATAGATCAAAATTGACATTCTTTTTTTGAAGTGGAATTCCATTATCTAAACCATTAAACTCAAATTTTTTACCATTTTTTTTAGCCCAAAATAATAAATTTTGAAGTTCGGGATAATTTTCTAAAACATTTATTGGAATAACATGATGTGCTTCAAAATTTCAAAGCACTCGTTTTATTCTTTTTTATTAAATTTCGTCATTTACAACAACCTCATAATCTAACTCTGAAAAAATGAAACCCTTTAATTGCATTTTTTCAATTGCTTCCTTTAATTTTTCTGAAACTATCTTATCTTCGCAAATTGTATAAAGTGTTGTAAAATCTATATTTTCATTTAAAACAACCCTTTTTATTTCTAAATCTTTTTTTTCTTTATCGTAAAATTCCTCGTTTTTCTCTAAATATTCTTCATATGAGTAAATTTCAATAACTTTACCATCTGCTAAAAAAGTACTTTTAGAAAAATTTATATAATCCATTTTATTTAATTTGCCGTATCGGCCCGCAAATTGAAAAATCCAATATTTCAATTTGTTAGTTTTATACAATAATTTAGTCTCATAAAATTGACATAATTTTGCGATTTTAAAATTTTCTAAAAGTAGTTTAAAATCATCTGAAATATACCAGCAACCACCTCCAGGATATACACCCATACCACCGTGAACATCTTGTAGACGCCATTCCCACTCCTCCTTTGGTCCAAAGCTTTGCAAATGAAAAAAATCAAAAACAGGTGTGCTGTTTAATATTTCTCCATTACCAATTTTTTCAAAATATTCTTTTCCATTACTAACAAATTCTCCATTTGCACTTGGTACATCCGCCACCAATCCTTTTGATTTTTGTTGTAAATCTAATGATTCATCATTTATTTTATAAAATTTCATAATTTAAAAATTAACTATTTCATTTACATTTTTTGTTCCTAATAAAACTTCTTGTTTTAATTTATTCTTGGTATCACTAATTAATTTCTTTACTTTTTCAAATGCTTTTTCTTTAGTCGCAGCATTTTGGATAAGTTCACTGATTTTTTTGCTAATTTCTCTATTGTAATCATTATGAACTGTATGTCCATTAATTTGAAGTGCATTACTTTTCTTCTGAATCATCATTCCATTATCAATACCATTAAAATCAAAATTAAAGTTAGAATCAGTTTTTCTCAATTCGAACAATAATTCTTTTAAATCTGGATTATTTTTTAAAACATCTGCAGGAATAACGTGGTGTGCTTCAAAATTTAAAGTACTACTTTCAAATTTCTTAAATGTGTTTATAAACCAATCATCAAATTGAACATTGCTCAATGATGTGTCGGTTTTTTTTATATGTTCAAAAAATTCTTTTGCTAAATCTTTACTCTCTTGTAAATTTATAATATTTTTTCTTATTGTGGAACGTGCTTTGTAAATAGCAGTTGCTAATTCTTCTGCACTATTAAAAACTTTATTTCCAATGGATAGTAAATCATCCATTTTCTTTACCAAATTATCCGCCATTTCAGGCAACTTGGTAATAATTGTAGATGCAGTAAAAATTGTGACACAAGTTCTAACAGCTCCCTTAGTCGCTAAATGTCCCGTTTTACCTGTGTCTGTATTTGGATTGATAATTAAAGACCAGTTTTCTGGTGTGTTGCCAGTTGCCTCTTCAACAATTACATCTTTTAACATTGGCATTAATTGCGAATAATCATTGCCTATTTGTGTTTTTATTTTCTTTAAACCCTCACATACTTGTTTACGAGCTTCTTTATCAACAGAAATATCGTAAACCATTGTTACAATTCCTGTAATATCAGTAACAACCTTTGTTCCAGCTTCGACTGTACCAGTTACTAATCCTGGTGCGTGTATGGATGCCGTATTTTCGGTTGTGTTTAAATAAGTTTTATCCTCAACAAGTGCAGTTTTTAACAATGTTGTTGTTAATCCTATTCCTTCGGAAACTATTTTAAAGAATGATGATTCGTTATCAATAGCAATTTTTTTACCATCGGCAAATTCTTCGGCGTTGGCATTTAGATTTATGCTTTTGCTGGTTGGGGTTTCTTTGCCGTTGGTGACTTTATTTTCAATGAAAAAATTATTGCCTTTGGTTTTAATGTTTTGCGCAATATCGACTAATTTAGCTTCTTTAATTCTAGGTATATTATTAATGTCAGTAACTGTTGCAAGTACTAAATTACTGCGAATTCCTACGGCTTTCATTTGTAGAATTCCGTTTTCATTTAAAAAATATCTAATTTTGACATCCGTCGAAGTCTCTGTCCAACTGCCTGCATTTATTTGCGCATCTGATAGTTGATTAGCAACTAAAACCGCCTTATTTTCTGAATTTAATTTATAAACTTTGCCATTATTTTCAAATTCGATACTTTGGTTTTGCCTTTTATCAGCCTTTGCAGCAATTAAATAATCCTGCATTTTATTGACAAAACACAAACTAACTTCTTCTGCAATTTGACCTAAGACAATATCAGAAACGCTGTAGTTTTGCTGGCATATTTCCCCTGAAAAAGGATATTTAACTGCACATTGTACCAACTCCTCATTTTGATTAAGCAAAACAAGCAATTCTGGTTTGAAGGCATTGAAAATAGTTTTAGTTTCGTTAACCAATTTCTTAATCTTATCGGTGTTTTTTGGATCAACAACAATCGTATTTAAATTGTCGGAAATCGTTAAAAATGTTGCATTAGAATTTAATGATGCTAACATACAAACATACGATTTGCCAAAATAACCTAGCTTTTTTGCTACGCCCGAAGCACCATCAAAACCAGAGGCGGCTTGCTGTCCTGTACTGTCACATTTTTTGCATTTTATAAAGGTATCAGTACCAAAACTTTTTAGAGCTGTAATAAGTTTCTCAACTCCTTTTTGTGATTCTTGAATACTAGTTTGTATGGCAGCGAGCTCGCTCAATTGTTGCTGGGCTGTGCCTAATTCTGATGTGTTTGGCGGTGTGTTGCTTGTGGATGCTAAATAGCTATTGCCTAAAAGTTGATTGATTTGATCTTGAACAGTTTGTGGTAAATTGGCATTGTTAAAAAGCAACTGCCATTGTTGATTCATTGATTGTTGGTAGGCAACCCAAATACTTGGATCAATTGGTGTTTGTGTATTTTGACTTTGCGTAATTAAGGTTTGTAAATTTTGGATAGCTGTGTTTATGGCATTAATAATGTCATCTATTAATGGGTCAACATTTGTTATGTTTTCACCTTTCGGATCATACGTTGTCTCAACAATTCCATTTATCAATTGATACGCTGTATTGATAGTCACATTATTAAAAATAACTGCAATTTTACTGTCTGCCAAATAAGGAACAGTAATATAACCAATACCTGTAAACATTCCGTTGCTTCCCGAAACTTCTAAAACTTTTACGGGAAAATCTCCTGCGGTAAAAGTTTCACTAGGAATCAAGTTGGGCAAAGGAGTTTGATTGGTTATAGATACAGCTGGGTTGATACCGCAATTATAACCTACACTGGTGCTACCCGATACTGGGGTATCAAAATTATTAATGCCAGAATAATTGTAACTCATGGCTATTCCCGCTGGCTCGCAACTGGCTCCAACTCGGAACTCGTATGCTGTTTCTGCTTCCAAGTCGGTAATTGTTGCTTGCGTGTTTAAAGTGTAAACTGAAAACCATTGCGCACTGGCGACATTTCTTTTTTTGTATTGCACATGGTATTTTGTGTTTTCAAAAGCCCCTTCCCAAGTGATTTTGACACTTTTAGAACTCGTTATTGTACTAAACACAGAAGTGGGTGCTGGGCAATTACTAGCATAAGTAAACCAAAATACTTCGCTATAACCATTATTTTTAAAAATCGCATTTTCTGAAAGCCCACTTGTGGATATGGCACGAACACGCCAGGCATAGCGTCTATTCGGTATTAGAAAAGGTTTGGTATTATCGTAAACCAAAAAGGGTGTAAAAAGTTCTTCTTCATACCGCAATGGACTTATTTCAAATCCATATTGTGGGTCGATATTTGGATCTAGAATTTCTTTTAGTTCAAATTTATACGATACATTGGTCGCATTTATTTGTTGGGGTGTCCAAGTAAAAAATATATTTGGAAAATCGGATACGGCAATTTGCTCTTGTTTTGTTGGCAAGTTTAAAATAGGCGGTTCGTTGAGCATCAAATATATATTGGCACAACTTTTTTGGGAAATACGCTGGTTTGTAAAAAAGTCATACATCTCAAAGCAAAAACTATAACTGCCTTCGGGTAGTGGATTGGCATATTGCACTGCGGAAATGCCTTGCAAGTTTTCCAGTCTAAATAGCGCGGCGAGTTCTACATTGGTAAAAGTAATAAGTTCGCCACCATTAATATAAATAGGATTTTGACCAGTAATGAAATCAGCACTTTGCGCATTTATGCCATTGCCTTGTATGCTTATTTTAAAACGTACTTGTCTGTTGTTAATAGAAATATCGGTAGGATTGACTATGAGTTGAAACTTGGTATCAAAACTGGTGGCATATTCTGATATTTTGCTGGTGTATGGCGTGCTGAAAACAGGCGTGACTTGTACAGGGAATACTTGAGCAAAGCCTGAAAATCCACAAATGGAAAATATTACAATTAGAAATATGTTTTTGATGTTATTTTTCATTATCTAAATTGATTATTATTTTTGAATTGATAATAGAAATTGGACGTTTTCTTGTTGCCAGGCAAAGTATATTTCAAAGATATGTTGTAAAATCCTTGTCGCATAAATAAATAATTTTTGCTAATCAAACTATAGGCTGGGTGTGATGTTGTAATCACTCCATTGACTTGGTCGTTGATTATTTGATTGTACAGGTTCATCCAATCTTCTTTGTAAGATAATGGCAAGTTGTATTTAAACGGAAAATTTTGTTTTGTCCAGTTTTGATTTACATTATATTCAATATTGGTCAAATAGGTGGCGTTGATAGGTAGTGCTTTTGCTGGCGGATTTCCTAATTCTGTGATAATTCTATGGGTAAATTCATATCGCCCTCCAAATGGATAGGAATTATAAATATTAGGGCTCACATCGTTTGTGAAATAGGCATCTTGCAAGGTTGCACTAGCCAATAATAATGATTTATTTTCGGAATATACCGTACCTGTCAAATCTACTATTTCAAATGCTTCTTGACTGTTGATGGTATTTGTTAAATAAATTATATCAGATGCTATCACACCAAAATTATAGCTTTGGTTGTTTATGGCACTCATTTTATTTGGAAACGTTTTGTATTTACTGGTTGAAAAAGCATAGGCAATACGCTCTATTTCGCCAGCAACAGAAATACTTGAAGCATCGTTGGTGGTAATATTTAAATCATTGTCCTGTATATTGCTAACATTATTCCCAGCATCGTTGTTATTGACATTGTTGTCCTGAGTATTCACAGTAGTGCTGGTAGTGGTATTACTAGCAGATGTAGCCGCATTTGTATTTTTACTAACGATACCAAATGTATAATTTTTATCCTGATTGATGTTTGGTAGATTGTACAAAACCTCATTAGAAGTATTGTTGTAAGTAAAAGCAGTATTTAAACTATTGGTTTGTCCAGCTTCCAAAAATTTAACTTCCGTTTGCCAAACTGGATCTTCAAACAAGTAATCCTGACCCCGTTTTAATTGTATATAACCTTTGTTATATTCTTCTTCTAGGAAATATTTTTGATCCACTACTGGATACGAATATTCAATATTGGTCAACGGAATATGATTGGGTGCGCCACCAGTAGTAAAAGTTCTTTCTTCTTTTTCTTTAGCCAATTGTCCATTAACATACAGCGGTTGAAAAACCCCATTGACCATCTTCTGGAAACTTACTTCAACTATTACTTTTAAACTTTTGTGCGGAGGCAAAATATCGGTGGAAACAAAATTTGCCCTGTCTTTCATAGAAGTCCAAGTTAAAAGACCTTGAATTTCTGAACTCCCATCATATACTTTGAATTTTTCTAAAATTATTTTGTAGGTTTGGTCACCATTGTCTTCTGGAATGACAATATTTTCATTGACTTTCATAGCAAAAGTAGCTTGAGGAATGGCAAAAACATCCACATCGGTCGTAGCATTTTTTGGCGTAAGGTCAGAAATAAGTTTCAGACCGCCGAGTGGGGAACTACTATCAGTTACACACTCTTCACCAATGGTCATTTTAAATCGGAATCGCCCTTTGATTAGTCCTCCCAGAATATTCATTTGTCCTCCAACATATCCTCTCAACCATGTAGGATTTGGCAGTTTGGCTTGCAATAAAACAGCGGCTCCTGCTGATATGATTGGTACTTTCAAATTAACAAATAGCAATTTGACACGAACACCCAATTCGCCTTGCAAATACACATACGCTTGACCATTGGCGTACCAGCCATTCATACCCACAGTTTCGCCAGTATTGGAACAACGGGTTTGACCATAATTTTTCATCATAATATCGAATCCTACACCCGCTTGAAAACGAGCATAAAAAATTAAAAATGACATATCATTGGTATCAAAATCTAAACTTGCACCAAAAGCAAGTCCGCCACCATTGGCAAGGTCGTTCTCGTTTCGCATATAGTTAAGCTGGTTAGCATCTACTCCCAGTATTTGTGCTACAATACTTGGTGGTGGTGGACTTCCTGGCAATTTTGTTCCTGCCATGAAATAACTGCCTGTTTGCAATGACATTCCTGCCACCCCAATACGAATTCCTATTCTGTTATTAAGTTCAGGTGTTCCAATATGCAAATACCAATCTTGTGGATCTTTGTGGAAAACTGCCCAACCTGCACGTCCGCCAGCACCAATGCCTGAAATAAAGTTACCCGGTGTATTCATAAATACATCCATGGTTCCGTGAATGGAACGATTTTCAAAATCAAATTCTACAGCTGTTGCAAAAGTAATACCTACTGGCGCAGACAAGTCGGTTGGTACTACAGCATTGGCTTTTGGCAAAAACCTGTTGGCAAAAGAACCTTGGGTTGCTGTAGATGGAACACCCATAAATTCTGTTGATGCTGTAACATTGGTAGCGACTTCATTCATAAATTCACCTACACTTTTTAGCCCAGGTAATTTTGCCATGATTTTTCCTTTTCCAAAAATAGCCAAAGTTTTGATACCACCATCGGTATTAAAAGCAATTTCCATTCCTGCTTCACCATCACATACTTCTTTTGAACCTACATGAAAAAACACCAAGGCTTTTAATCCTAAACCTCTTGTTTCGTCTGGAATATAACTCAATCCAGATGGAGAAAAATCGTTAATACTTACTCCGGGCGCTCTTTTCATTTTGTAATAAGCTCCGCCACCAAAACCATCAATCATAAAAGGTGGTCCTGGCACAGCAGGCCATTTTACAGAAGCATCAAAATACCAATATCTAAAAGTGCTTCGACCAAAAATGGCTTTTGAACTTACTGTTATGTTTGCAGCTTCAATATTGACTAACAAATCAGCATTAAAACCATCACCATAAACGGCATCATTTTCTAACAAATTTAATTGTCCTTTCATAGAAAATCCGCTAAACTGGGCATCAATTCTTATGGCAGATAAATCCAAACCATCATATTTCCATTTTTGTTTGTAGTTTTCTTCGACCATTCTGGCTTTAATTCCTATTCTGGCGGTCGCACTCAATTGGGTGCTTTCCATTAAATTTAAATTAAGGTCAAAGTCCAATCTTGCAGCATCATTTTGCATGGTAATGCCAATATTGGATATGGAGACTGGAAAATTACTAAATCCGACTGTACCTGTGTAATTCATACTTTGTACAGAAATGATGGGAGAAATGGTTTGTAACTGCAAATTCTCGAAAGTAATACCTTTAAAATCGATGGTTTTTTTGCCTTGTGTTTCCGTATTATCTGTGGCTGATTTATTGGTTTCGATGGCTAGTGAACCATGTAAATTTGCTTTGGGTAAAAATTTGCCATTTACCAATTTGAGTACTACTGAACTGTTGGGCAGTATTTTGGCTTTGGCTTTCCAGATATCAAAATTTAAAGTATCTCTAGTAATAACAGTAAGTTGCTGTTCTTGCATGGATATAAAACCGTTGTATTCCAAACCAATTTTTTTATTTGAATTTTCTGTGGTTGTGCTGTTTTTTGAAATAGGCAATAAAATTTGACCTCTTAAATTTGCTTTAACAAAGGTATTGGCTGCAATGGTAATATCTATATGATCTAAAGAATACGCCCATGATTTTTGTTCGCTGGTGATACCTTTGTTTAACGGAAAAATATTGTCCCCATAAAAAGTACCAGAAACTCCAAACTTATCTATAATTAAATTTGTAGCACCAATACGAACTCTTGTATTTTGAGTTGAAGTAGTTGTAGTTTTAAATTCTTTAGGCAGTCCTATTTCAAATGTTTCAACAAAAACACCACGCCATGTATTTGGATTGGGCATCAAAAGGGCATTATCTACATAATATTGTGAAAAATTTACTGCGGGATGGTTGTTCAAATCGCTTAAATCCAGCACCGCATTACTGACTAAAAACTGAAAATTACCGTCGTAGTTTTCGCCATTTCGTTTCGATTTTAAAACAAAAGGCTGCAAGTTAACATTGACCAAAATATCATTCCAGTTGCTGGCTTGCACACTAAATTCGCCTTTTACTCTATAAGGTACTTGTTTTGTTCTGCCATTGTAATACGTTCTCGCCACCGTGGTTTTGGCTTCGTTGACCTGACCATTGGATTCAATAGGCACAATTAAATCTCTTGAAAATGCGACTGCTCCTGTTATTTTTAAATCTTTAAATCCGTTGCAATCTATAGTCACAAAGGTTAAATCTTGTGTGGAACCAGTTGCCATATCAAAACCACCATACAAGGAAACTTCCCATTTATTGTTGAAAGGAATGTCTACATCTCCCAACAAAACCAGTTTTGCATCGCCAATTATTCCGCCTGCATGTGATAATTTTACGTTATCGGCACCAAAAAATAGTTGTATTGGATTGCCACTACTATCAGTTTGTGGAATATCAATTTTACAAAAAACAGTCAAAGTGGTATATTCGGATGAAAAAACAGCTTTTGTAATTCCGATAGCATATTGGGTATTGCTCACCGTTTTTCGGATACCAATAGGCAACTCCACCAAATCCTGGTTGGAAAAACTATTGACCCAACGTTGTGTGGTTTCAATTTTATTAAAACTTACTGTGGCTGCTGCTTTGGTTTCATTAACTTCTTGTGCTTTGGCAGTTATAACCAAAAAAAGAATAAGTAGAAGTGCATAGTATTTTTTCATATCTATAAAATTAAAAGCTATAACTATAATTAAAATTGGCTGTCAAATCTTGTATGGAACTGGTTTTATCTGATTTTCGAAACATTTTTATAGCACTGAGCATAAAATTGTGTTTTTTAAGAAAGGTAAAATTATTGTTGAATCGCAAGCCCATGACTGTACTGGAATTGGTTTGGCTTTTTGTACCATTGTAAATCACTCCCAAATTTGAATTGAAAGTATCTTTGTACAGTTTTTTTGAAACACTCAGCGATCCGCCTTGTGATGTATTTTCGAGTGTACCCACTGAATTTAAAGTATAATTGACAGCTGTACTTACCGCTATTTTTGATGCTTTGAAATTAATAGTATGCGATAGATTGGCATTTTGAATCGTGCTGGCTTGTCCTTTTCTGATAATACCACCTTGCTCGTTGGCTTGACCAGAAATATTATAATTCAGATTTATATTCTGGTTTTTTTGTTTGCCAAAATTATATCCGATATTAGCCACTCCATTTTGAGACAATTGTCTGTAATTTAAAGTATCTGCCGGATTGATGTTTTCATTATTAATAAAGCTAAATTGATTTAAATTCCTATTGGTTGATGTACTAAAATTGGAATAAGAACCACTCAAATTTAATTTTTCTGTTACCTTATAATTCAGATTTACTGCGCCAACTATTCGTTTGGTATTTTGTCGTTTTTGCAATTTTAAATCGTCTCTTTGGTAACCTACATTGGTTGCTATACTGATTCTGTCATTCCAAAAAGGTCTGGCTAAAGTGACCGCAATATTTTCCAAATCGTTGTTAAAAAATAAGGCACCCAATGTTTGATAGTTGGGATCTATTTTTTCGTAAGTCAATCCCACTTTTGTTTTGGCAATGGTGTAATTGATATTGGTTTTAAAAGCTTTTAAAGCGGATGTATTTTCTCGTGTTTTTAGAGTTTTATTTATAAAATTATTCTGGTTTCTGTATTGTGAACGTGCATCTTCACTTAATAAAGAAATGGCATATTCAAAAGTGAAATCTGCATTTTTTACGAAAGAAGAGTTGACAAATAAACTGCTTACTACATTTTCTTTCGGTTTTACACCTTTAATATCAAAATCTGGTTGGATAGAATTGATGTCGTCTTTAGCATAAAAACCAATCAATTCAATTTTGTATCGTTGTTTTTCAAAACCTAATTTCGCACCATAGCCCATTCTTTCAAAAGCAGGAATTCCACCAGCTCCTTCGATTGATTCTATGGCTTTTAATAGTTTTCCACCCATCATACTCAATTTTAATGATCCTTTTGGGGTAAGTTCTAAACCTACTCCGCGAAACGGATGCCCATTTAATGTATAAGGCGAAAAACTCAAATTGGCATCACCCAAATAAGCTTTAATCCATTTGTATTTTGGCATTAGACTCAACCGATTAAAATTAAAAGGAACGGTATACCCCAAATTATTACCTTGATTTGTAATGGTATAGGACAATGGCATACTAAAATTAAACGCACTAACATTGATATTTCCAGACAACAAATAAGCAAATGGTTCGCGGGAATTATTGGGTGCATCAGTTTCATAATAAACTGAGTTGGCATTGAAACCGCCACTGACTTTAAAATTTACTTTTTTAAATCCTTCTAAATCTACATTTTGGGCGTAACTAATGGTAATAGTAAGTACGAAACAACAAAAAAACGAGGGGAAATTTTTCTTCATTATGTACTACTAGCTATTGTTTTTGCACTTTTATATCACATAGTATATAAGAATTTGCACCTCTGGGAATCATATCTTTAATTTTAATGGCACCTTTTCTGCCGTCCTGAGTTTTAAATAAAATAATTCTTGGATAAGTCAATCCAAATTCTTGCGCTCCAGCAGCACTATTCGGAATGGTTAAATTTTGCAAAGGATTATCATTTGTCATATTATTAAAATCAGTTTCTGTAAAATTTAATCCGCAATTGCATAAATCCTGAGAATTGATAAATACTGTATTTTGCGCATTTGCCAAAGGGCTAAAACCAAAGTTAGCCACTTGATTTGGCGAGATAAATTTGTTTAAAGTAAAACTGCTATTCAATCCTTGAAAAGCAATATCGATTTTATCACTTACCTGATTTGTAATTTCACTAGGAGTAAATGACCTTCTGAGTTTGGTGGCATAAAATGCCCCTGTTTGATTGGAATTGTGCGCCGCATTAATACCAAATTTCACATTTTCTAAAACTATTAAATTGGTATCTGGTACAACTGTAATAGTTTTGGTGGTTGTCTGCGAAGTTTTATCGTTGGAGGCTGTTAAGGTTATTTGGTGTGTACCCGTTGTAAAAATTACTTGTTGCGGATTTTCAATATTGGATGTAACTGGATTACCATTTTGAAATGTCCAACGGTATCTTGTAGCACTTACGGATTGATTGACCAAATTTATTTTGACTGGCGACTGATAATCTTCATCTTCAAAATTGGGTGTCCATGTAAAATCTGATA
>NZ_JANLVD010000030.1:0-3059 GCF_031363805.1 Flavobacterium sp.
AGGTGTTTTATAATAGGTAGCTTCATATTATATTACTTCGTTTACTAATTCTATTAAAACTTCTGCCTTATTTGTTTGTGTTTGATTTACAAATACTCCATTTTTGAAAGTAGCAAACGTGGGCAAATTGTCTACATTGGCTAGTTTTCTTGATTCAGGAAAATTTTCTGCATCGGCAATTACAAAAGTCATATTTTCATTTTCTGAAGCCAATTTTTTGAATTTTGGTTTCATAATTCTGCAATTTCCGCACCAAGATGCCGAATATTGAACTACAACTTTATTGTTTGAGGCAATAATTTCTGCTAAGTTATCTTTTTCTAATTCCTGTAACATATATTTTTAATTTCAATGAGAATAACAAAAATCAACATCAAATTTTAATATTTCAAATTGATATTGATTCGTGTTATTAAAATTATTTTATTAATTAAGTGTAGACAAATAAGTTGCTGTACTGTCTCTATCGGCACTCATTGCATCTTTTCCAGCTTCCCAATTCGCTGGGCAAACTTCACCTTTTTCTTGAATGTGCGTGTAAGCATCTACCATTCTCAAATATTCGTTTACATTTCTTCCCAATGGCATATCGTTTACACTTTCGTGGAAAATTTTACCCTTTTCATCAATTAAATAAGTAGCTCTGAAAGTTACGTTCGAACCTTCCACTATAATTGAATCTGTTTCTTCGCTATAACTTGTAGAATCAATATCCAAAATCCCTAAAATATTAGATAAATTACGATTGGTATCAGCCAAAATTGGATAAGTTACACCTTCAATTCCACCATTATTTTTTGGCGTGTTCAACCATGCAAAATGTACTTCATTTGTATCGCAAGAAGCACCAATTACAATAGTATTTCTCTTGTTGAATTCTGGCAATGCTGCTTGAAATGCATGCAATTCTGTTGGACAAACAAAAGTGAAATCTTTCGGATACCAAAATAAAAGAACTTTCTTATTATTTTTTGTAGCTTCCTCGAAAATATTAATTTTTAAATTATCACCCATTTCTGAAATCGCATCTACGGCAATGCTTGGAAATTTTTTACCTACTAATGACATAATTGTATGGTTTAAATATTATTTTAAATTTTGTGCAAAAGTAGTTCCTAAAATCAATAAATTCTTATAATTTGTAATTTTATTTTACTATGTTATGATAGATTTAACTGATGATTCTTGAAAATATCATTTAAATGAAAAACATTACTGAACTATAGTTTTTATCTATCGATATTTAATTTTACTATGGATATTTATTGATATATTCGTAAATCAATTAAACTCAAACTAAAATATTATGGAAAATAATCCAAAAGATAGCCAAACTTCATATAATGTGAATAGCAGTCCAAATGGTGAAAGTAAATGTCCTTTTGGTGGCGATATTGCTGGTGGACCAATTAATATGGAGCACGCAAAAATAAAAGAAATGAATAGTAAAGGTCCAATTAATCGCGATTGGTGGCCTAATCAACTAAAGTTGAATATTCTACGTCAACATTCATCGCTTTCAAATCCTATGAATAAAGATTTTAATTATGCAAAGGAATTCAAATCGGTTGATTTAGCGGTATTAAAAAACGATATTTTTAACTTAATTAATACTTCACAAGATTGGTGGCCAGCAGATTATGGCACTTATTCTGGATTTTTTATTAGAATGGCTTGGCACAGCGCAGGAACTTATAGAACATCTGATGGTCGTGGTGGTTCAGGTTCTGGAAGTCAGCGTTTTGCACCATTAAATAGTTGGCCAGACAATGCCAATTTAGATAAAGCACGACTATTACTTTGGCCAATAAAACAAAAATACGGAAAGAAAGTTTCTTGGGCAGATTTAATGATTTTAGCAGGAAATTGTGCTTTAGAAACTGCCGGATTTAAAACTTTTGGTTTTGGTGGTGGAAGAGTTGATACTTGGGAACCACAAGAAGATGTATATTGGGGTTCAGAAAGAGAATGGTTGGCAGACAACAGATATTCTGGCGAAAGAGATTTAGAATATCCATTGGCAGCTGTTCAAATGGGATTGATTTATGTGAATCCTGAAGGCCCAAACGGAACTCCAGATCCACAATCATCGGCTCACGATATTAGAGAAACTTTTGCTAGAATGGCAATGAATGACGAAGAAACTGTAGCACTTATTGCTGGTGGACATACTTTAGGAAAAACACACGGCGCAGCAGATCCAAGTAAATATATTGAACTTGAACCAGCAGCAGCAGGAATTGAAATGCAAAGCCAAGGTTGGAAAAATAATTTTGGCACAGGAAATGGTGGAGATACCATTACCAGCGGATTGGAAGGTGCGTGGACAAGTACACCAAACAAATGGAGTAAAGATTACTTTAAAAATTTATTTGGTTTTGAATGGGAATTATCAAAAAGTCCTGCAGGTGCACACCAATGGAAACCTGTAAATAATGGTGGCGCTGGCACAGTTCCAGATGCACACGATGCTTCTAAAACACATCAACCATTTATGTTGACAACAGATTTAGCTTTGAGAGTTGATCCAGCATATGAAAAAATTTCTAGACGATTTTTAGAAAATCCTGATGATTTTAATGATGTTTTTGCCAGAGCTTGGTTCAAATTAACACACCGAGATATGGGACCAAAATCTTTGTATTTAGGTTCAGAAGTTCCTTCTGAAGAATTAATTTGGCAAGATCCAATTCCGAATATAAATTATACTATTATTAATGAAGAAGATATTAATAATTTAAAATTTTCTATAGTTTCATCTGGTTTGTCTATTGCAGAATTAGTAGCAACAGCTTGGGCTTCTGCCTCTACATTTAGAGGTTCAGATAAACGTGGTGGTGCAAATGGTGGACGTTTGCGTTTGTCTCCACAAAAGGATTGGAAAGCAAATAACCCAACTCAATTGTCTAAAGTTTTAGCAGTTTTAGAAAAAATTCAAAACGACTTTAATACATCACAGTCAGAAAACAAACAAGTTTCTATGGCAGATTTAATTGTTTTAGGTGGTTCTGTTGGAGTAGAACAAGCAGCAAAAAATAATGGTTTTGATGTAAAAGTTC
>NZ_JANLVD010000094.1:0-26450 GCF_031363805.1 Flavobacterium sp.
AAGTTTATTGATGGTCATGAAAGACAATAAAGATATTGAATTTTATAGCCAACAAAAAGTAATTTTTAATAGCTACAACAAGCGTTTTGAACGTTTTGGTCGCGACATGGAATAAATTAATTTGATTGTTCGATAATTAGACTTTTCGATTCTTCGAATAATCTGGCAATTTAATAATCGAACAATCTAATAATAATGAAGCCTTATTGGATAAAAACACCAAAATTTATCAAGCGATTATTCAATAATCAGGTTTGGGACATTCCAAATTCTGAAAATAAAATTTATTTGACTTTCGACGATGGTCCAACACCACAAGTTACAGAATGGGTGCTTTCAGTTTTAAAAAATTACAACATTAAAGCTACTTTTTTTTGCATTGGGAAAAATATTGAAAACCATCCAGACATTTTAAAAATAATAATTAGTGATGACCATTCAATTGGAAATCATACTTTTAATCATTTAAACGGATGGAAAACCCAATCAAATAAGTATTTAGAAAACGTTGCTTTGTGTAATGAGAAATTTAAGAATTTAGAAATCCTAAATCGTAAATCTCAAATCTCAAATCTGTTCCGTCCGCCATACGGAAAAATAAAACCATCACAATCAAAAAAATTAAGACAGTTGGGTTACAAAATTATAATGTGGGATATTTTGAGTGCAGATTTTGACCAAACCATTACAAAAGAAGAATGTTTGGGAAATGCCACAAAAAAGGTAACTTCAGGAAGTATAATCGTTTTTCACGATAGTCAAAAATCATTCAAAAATCTTGAATATGCTTTGCTAAAAACAATTGAAATTTTAAAAGAAAAAGGATATCAATTTGATACAATTAGATGATAAATTAAATCTGTTCTTGCACCAAATTAATGATAGAATTTGCATCCAATTCACCAGATTGTCTCCACATCATTTGACCATCTTTATAAATCATTAAAGTTGGCAAACCTTTTATGCGAAGTGCTTCGGCCAATTCTTGGTTTTTATCAACATCAATTTTTATTACTTTTGCCTTATCTCCAAGCGCAGCTGCTACATCTTTAATAACAGGATGCATAGATTGCGAAGATTCGTTCCAATCTGTATAAAAGTCAATTAAGACTGGAATTTGCGCATTTATAAGTTCTCCAAATTTTGACATAGTGTAATATTATTAAACTTTGTAATACAAATATAATGTTTTTGCGCTTTTTATCGCAATTTTTCAAATAATCTTTGAAACTAAATTGTTTTAAAACGCTAACATTTATTATTTTCCTAAACTTTATTTACTTGTTTATTTAATCTAATAACTGTTATTTCTGGCATAATGCCAACTCTTCCAGGATAGGCATGAAATCCAAAACCTCTGTTTACATAAATATATCTTCCTACATTTTCGTACAAACCAGCCCATTGTTTGTAAACATATTGCGCCAAACTCCACTTGAACCAACCTGGAATTTCTATTCCAAACTGCATGCCGTGTGTGTGTCCACTTAAAGTTAATTGTACATTTTTTGGATGATTTTTCACAACTTCTTCCCAATGACTTGGATCATGGCTCATCAATATTTTAAAATCGTTATCAGATATTCCTGCTGATGCTTTGTTTAAATCACCTATTTTATCAAAATGTTTCCCCCAATTTTCTACTCCAATAATGGCAATTTCTTCATTCCCTTTTTTGATTTTTACGTGTTCATTTAGCAACAGTTTAAAATCTATTTGACGATGCAAATCCTTAATTGCTATAAAATTTTCTTCTTTGGCTTTGTTTGATTTCCACTCTAAATAAGCGCCATAATCATGATTTCCTAAAATTGAAAATTTACCGTATTTTGGTTTTTCCAATCTATTAAAAGTTTCGAGCCAAGGATGCATTTCTTCTGCTTTGGCATTTACAATATCGCCAGTAAAAAGTAATATATCAGAAACTTGCTGATTAATTAAATCTACAGCATAGTTTATTTTTTCAGGATTGTCGAAACTTCCACTGTGAATATCTGAAATATGAGTAATCGTAAAACCGTCGAAAGCATCGGGCAAATCTGGAAAAAAAATATTTTGTTTGATAACTTTAAAATTATATTTTCCAACTGTAATGCCATAAATTAAGGATAGAAAAGGTATCGAAGCCAAGCCCAAGCCAATTTGACTTACAAACTTTCGTCTGGAAGGCAAAAAAGATGTTTTCACATCGTTATCTATAAAATAGTTTATTGTTCCTGAGCCAAAGCGAAAAATATCTTCTCCAAACATAGTAAGTGCAAGAATCATTTTCGGAACGTAAACTAACAGCATAAATCCCATGACAAATAAACTTTTTTGAGTTTGTCCAACCGATGGATCGTATTTTGAAATGGAATATATAATATAAATAAGTGCCAAAACGCTTCCAGCAATATAAAATAATAATATCCATTTTGTTTTCAATAAAGTTCTAAATACTTGAAAAGCATACAATTCAACAATAAATAGAAAAACAAAAAGGAATAAAAAGCGAAAAATCATTTTTTTAAATTTTATACAAAATAACGAAGAATATGAGTTAAAAATAATATTGTTAGATAATTTTTAACTTAAATATAATTTGAGGGTTTGATTTTAAGTTCAATATCAAAGCTGAATATTTATTTTGTTTTAATTACAGTAATAAATTGTCAATACTTAATCGTTATTTTTTCTAATCCTGAAGTAAATTCTATATTTTTACATTTTAAATTCAATTTACAATTTCATGTCACAAAAACGCCTTTACCTTCTCGATGCTTACGCGCTTATATTTCGTGGTTATTTTGCTTTTATAAAAAACCCAAGAATAACCTCAACTGGCCTAGATACTTCTGCCATCATGGGATTTATGAATGCCTTGATGGATGTCATTAAACGAGAAAAACCCGACCATCTTGCGGTTGCATTCGACAAAGGCGGAAGCGATGTTCGAAACGAAATGTATCAAGAATATAAATCGCACCGTCAAGAAACACCCGAAGCCATAAGGATTGCCATTCCTTATATTCAGCAATTGCTAAAAGCCATGCACATTCCTATCATAGAAATTGCAGGTGTAGAAGCCGATGATTTGATAGGAACTATCGCCAAACAAGCTGAAAAACAAAACTACAAAGTTTTTATGGTCACGCCCGATAAAGATTTTGCACAGCTGGTTTCTGAAAATATTTTTATGTACAAACCCGCCAGAATGGGCAACGGAATAGAAATTTGGGGCGTTCCCGAAGTTTTGGAACGTTTTGAAATTGAGCGTCCAGAACAAGTCATTGATTTTTTAGGTATGATGGGCGATGCAGCCGATAATATTCCAGGATTGCCAGGTGTTGGAGAAGTAACAGCCAAAAAATTATTGAAAGAATTTGGTTCTATGGAAAACCTTTTAGCTAATACCCACAAGCTAAAAGGGGCAATGAAAGAAAAAATTGAAGCCAATAAAGAACAAGGGATTCTTTCGAAAAAGCTGGCTACCATTTTATTGGATTGTCCAGTTGTGTTTGACGAAAAAGATTATGAACTATCAAAACCAGATATCGAAAAAACCGATGAATTATTTTTGGAATTGGAATTTCGACAAATGAAATCGCAATTTGACAAATTATACAATCCTGAAGCTATTGCTGAAACTGAAACTACACAACCAACCAAAAAAGCAGTAGCTAAGAAAACCAATGAAGAGCAGTTTGATTTATTCGGTTTTTCTGATGAAAATAATGAGGAAGCAAAACCCAATTCATATTACGCAACCTTAGAAACTACAACTCATTTCTACCAAATTGTTCAAGGCGATTTACCCGTTAAATTATTGATTCAAAATTTAATGAATCAAAAATCGGTTTGTTTTGATACTGAAACTACGGGAATCGATGCATTGAATGCAGAATTGGTAGGTATGTCTTTTTCTTACGAAAGCGGAAAAGCATTTTACATTCCGTTTCCAGAAAATCAAGCGGAAGCACAAATTTTGGTAGACAAATTCAAACCATTTTTTGAAAGTGAAACCATCGAAAAAATAGGTCAAAACATCAAATATGATTTAAAAATTCTTTCGCATTATGGCGTTCAAATCAAAGGCAAATTGTTTGACACCATGATTGCACATTATCTCATCAATCCAGACATGCGACATAATATGGATGTTTTAAGCGAAACTTATTTGAAATATTCTCCAAAATCGATAGAAACATTGATTGGTAAAAAAGGAAAAAATCAAAAATCGATGCGAGATGTTGCTTTGGAAGACATTAAAGAATATGCAGCCGAAGATGCTGATATTACCTTTCAACTCAAGCAAAATTTTAGCCCGATTTTGGACAAAGCAGAAACCAAAAAATTATTTGACGAGATCGAGATTCCATTAATTCCTGTTTTGGCAGCCATGGAATTGGAAGGAATAAATCTAGATGTTCCTTTTCTGAAAGAAATGTCGGTTGAAATGGCAAAAGAAAGTTCTCAATTGGAACAAAAAATATATGAAACCGCTGGCGAGAAATTCAATTTGGCTTCACCAAAACAATTGGGTGAGGTTTTATTTGACAAAATGAAAATTGGTGAAGCAAAGCAAAAGAAAACCAAAACTGGGCAGTACGCCACGGGCGAAGAAGTACTTTCCTATTTAGCAAACGAACATCAAATTGTAAAAGATATTTTGGAATGGCGACAAATGGTGAAGTTGCAAAGTACCTATATTGATGCATTGCCAAACCAAGTCGATAAAAAAACAGGTCGCGTTCACACAGATTATATGCAAACTGTGGCTGCAACGGGACGTTTGAGTTCCAATAATCCGAACTTGCAAAATATTCCGATTCGCTCGGTACGAGGACAACAAATTAGAAAAGCTTTTATAGCTCGCGATGAAAATTACACTATACTTTCTGCCGATTATTCCCAAATAGAATTGCGAATTATTGCTGCACTTTCTGGCGAAGAAAATATGATTTTAGCCTTTAAAAACAATGAAGATATTCACAAATCCACAGCTGCAAAAGTATTTAATGTGCCACTTGAAGAAGTAACAAAAGAACAACGTAGCAATGCCAAAACTGTCAATTTTGGAATTATTTATGGCGTTTCTGCCTTTGGATTGAGTAACCAAACATCATTATCCAGAAAAGAAAGCGCCGATTTGATTGATGCTTACTATAAAACTTATCCAAAATTAAAATCCTACATGCAAGATCAGGTTGATTTTGCTAGAGAAAATGGTTATGTACAAACCGTTTTAGGACGAAGACGCTATTTGAAAGATATTAATTCTGCCAATATGATGGTGAAAAGCGGAGCAGAACGAAATGCTGTAAATGCGCCGATTCAAGGAAGTGCTGCCGATATTATCAAAATTGCGATGATCAATATTCATAAAAAATTAAGTTTAGAAAACTGGAAATCCAAAATGCTGTTGCAAGTACATGACGAATTGGTTTTCGACGTTCATAATTCAGAGTTAGAAAAAATTCAGCCCATGATAAAACATGAAATGGAAAATGCCTTCAAAATGGATGTTCCGCTAGATGTAGAATTAGGAATGGGCAAAAATTGGTTAGAAGCGCATTAAATATACACTCAAAACTTTATTTTACTAAAATTTATTTCACTTATGCCACTAGTCAATCCATTGCCATCCAACCACGACGAAGAAACTCGGAAACTAGCTGAATTTTTCAATGAAACTTTGGGTTTTTGTCCAAATTCAGTTTTGACAATGCAACACCGCCCTGCAATATCCAAAGCATTTATCAATTTGAATATGGCTGTTATGGAAAATCATGGTCGGGTAACTTCTGCGTTAAAAAGAATGATTGGCTGGGTTTCAAGCAATGCTGCGGGTTGCCGTTACTGTCAAGCGCACACCATTCGTGCTGCCGAAAGATATGGTGCCGAGCAAGAACAACTTGATAATGTTTGGGAATATAAAACACATGCTGCATTTTCTGCAGCAGAAAGAATAGCGTTAGATTTTTCAATTGCAGCCACCATGATTCCAAATGCGGTTGATGATAATATTAAAACCGAATTGTATAAATATTGGAACGAAGGCGAAATTGTAGAAATGCTAGGCGTGATTTCGCTTTTTGGCTATCTTAATCGCTGGAATGATTCTATGGGAACAGTTGTAGAAGAAGGTGCTATAGAAAGTGCCGAAAAATATTTAGGCAAGCACGATTGGCAAGTTGGGAAGCATAAATAATAATTCAATTGTATTTTTTTGTGCCTATTCCAGCTTTTTGCTCTAGCCCTCGTTTCAAAAGCTTTTTTTCTAGTCTCGCAACAGGAGCTTCCTTTGGTCGCTCTGTTGCTCCTAGAAAAAATAGCTTTTAATACCTCGGGGCTATTGCTGCAATCTGGGGCAATGTATGAATTTTTGGAAAGTATGTTTTAATATTATTTCAGATACAATAATCTAAGTATTTACCTGCAAAATCTTTTCATTTCCACCTTTATTATTGTCAAATTATATTCTACCAATAAACATTTTAAAAAACTAAATAAAAAATATCTTAAAATTCTTAACTTTGGTAAAACAATATTTATGTTCAAAACCAAAAAAGAACTCGTTTTCGTGATTTTATCGGGTATTTTTATCACAAATGCTGTAACAGCTGAATTAATAGGAGGGAAGCTTATCCAAATTGGACCATTCGTTATGAGTATTGGTATTTTACCGTGGCCAGTCGTTTTTTTAACCACCGATTTGATAAATGAATATTTTGGAGAAAAAGGAGTCAGAAAGTTATCAGTTATAACTGCTTGCTTGATAGCTTATGCATTTATTGTTTTATTATTTGCAATAGCAATTCCAGCAGCAAAAGGAATAAGTCCAGTAAACGACGCTCAATTTCAAGCTGTTTTTGGACAGAGTATGTGGATAATTGTAGGTAGTATTGTGGCCTTTTTATTTTCGCAATTAATCGACGTAAGTATTTTTTGGTATTTTAAAAATAAAACTGGCGATAAGAAAATATGGTTGCGTACCACGGGTTCAACAATTGTTTCACAATTATTTGATTCATTTATAGTTTTGGGAATTGCTTTTTGGCTACCAGGAAAAATAAATTTTCAAACATTTTTAACTTCTGCCTTAACAGGTTACACTTTTAAATTGGCAATTGCTATATTGCTAACACCATTAATATATGTAGGTCACAGTTTGATTAAAAAATACATTTCTGAATAAAGATAAAAATGTAAAATTTATATCTTGATTTAAATTTTAGTCTAAAAGTCATTGTTAATATAAAGTTAATTTTATTTTTGGTAGTTCAAATTTAAATATATACTTTTGACCGTTAAATATTATAAATTATTAAAATTAGACTGAAATAAAAACCGAAAACAAAAATTAATCTTTAAAAAACAATATTGGCCCAAATGTTGATTTTTTTATTATTTTTTTAAATCATATTAATTAAAACTTAAATCGTTGAAACTAAAACTTAACCTACTGCTTACTGTTTTTGTATCATTAACAGTACTTTTTCCTTTAAAAACTTTCTCTCAAAGTACACTTTATGCTGGAATAGAAATTGGAAGCAAAGGCATCAAAATGTCTGTTTTAAATGTTACAAACATTAAAAAGGGAAGCTACAATATTTTATCTTATTGGTCTGAAAACGTTGGTATTGCCAAAGGAATATCAATTGACGGAAACTTAGGAAAAGAGGAGATGGATAAAACTACCACAGTAGTTTCTGCAAATCTTACAAAAATTAAAACTGAATTTAATGTCCCAGATGAAAACATCTTTATTGTTGGATCATCTGGAGTTGCTATGGCAAAAAACACCAAAGAGTTAACAGAAAAAATTAAGGCAGCTACCAACAAAGAGCTTGAATTTATAGATTCGCAAACCGAAGGTAAAATGTTACTAAAAGGATGTATTCCGCCTGTTGATTATAAAAATTCAATGGTTTTAGATATAGGCGGTGGCAATACAAAAGGCGGTTATGTTGATACTTTAAATAATGAAAATTTTGTGTTTTTCCCATTAGCCCTAAACTACGGAACAGTAACGCTGACAGAAGCGGTTATTAAAAAAACGAAAGATCAAGATATTGCAGAATACAATGAAAAATCTTTTGGATTTTTACCTATTTTAAGAGATCAAGTAAACAAAATGTACGGTGCGAGCCCTGTTGCACTCGAAAAAGAAAAAGTTTTTATGTCAGGTGGTGCAGTTTGGGCATTTTATACACTTTATAATGGTGCTGCAAAAGAAAATTATAGCAAATTTAATTTAGAAGATGTTATTTATTACGATGCCGTATTAAAAAATAATTTTAAAAAATATGAAGATCTAGCCAAAACTGATAAAGATGTTGAAAAAGTTTTAAAAACCTATAGTCAGAAATACTTAATTTCTGCCAGCAACATTTTACTAGTTTGTCTTGAAGCTATACCTGGTATAGATAATAAAAAACTTTATTTTGCCAAAGAAGGTCAAATTGCTTGGTTGGTTTCATACATAGCAGACAGATCAAAAAAAATCAAGAAAATTTATTAAATCATTACACTCAGCTATCTAAATTATTAATAAAAGATTTGCCCCAAATAATCTTTTATTGATTAAAAATTTGATAAAATGAAAAGTTATTTAAATTCCTACATCAATAACTTCAAAGGTTTCCCAAAAGAAATATGGGTGCTCACATTAATAACCTACATTAATAGAGCTGGTGCTATGGTTATGCCATTTATGACAAAATATTTGCATGAAAGCTTTGCATTTAGTTTTAGAGAAATTGGATGGATGATGGCTTGCATAGGTTTTGGTTCGTTATTTGGCTCTTGGATTGGTGGAAGACTTACAGATAAAATAGGTTTTTATACCATTATGTTAATTAGTCTATTCTTAACTGGGTTTGGTATCATTGCAATAATGTTTTTATATGATTTTATAGAAATCTGTATAGGACTTTTTATAATAACCACATTTGCAGATATGTACAAGCCAGCGATGTATGTGGCTGTATCCAATTTTACAAACAAAGAAAACAGAACAAGAGCATTAACATTGGTAAGATTGGCAGTAAATCTAGGGATCGTTTCGGGTCCAATTATTGCTGGATTACTAATCACGAGAGATAATTATGATTATCTTTTTTGGATAGATGGAATAACTTGTATAGTATCAATTTCAGCATTTATGTTGCTTATCGATGAAAGTAAATTTTACAAAGCCAGAAAAATAATACAAAGAGATAAAAAAATAATATTGTCTAATGATAAGCATCCAAAAAACGATAAAAATTTCATTCTTTTTTTATTGGCTAGTTTTTTAACTGCTTTTTTATTCTTTCAATTATTTACCACAATACCATTATATAATACAGAAAAATTAAACTTAAGTGAACTTCAAATTGGATTGCTTTTATCTTTAAACGGACTCGTTATTTTTCTATTTGAAATGCCGTTAATTGGATATCTTGAAAGAAAAGGCACACAAGCAACCAAAATTATACTATTAGGATCTATATTTATGGCGTCTGGATTTTTCTGTTTAATTTTCTCAAAATCAATTTCTGGCTTAATACTAAGCATTTTATTGATAACTTTCGGTCAGGTTTTATTGTTTTCATTTTCAAATACTTTTGCATTTAACCGAGCAATAAAAGGTCATGAGGGAAGATATATGGCCATGTATGCTATGAGTTTCAGTGCTGCACAAATACTAAGCCCCAAAATAGGTTTTAGTGTCATTGAAAGTTTTAGTTATTTCTCCAATTGGCTACTTATGGGAGCCATAGGTTTGGTCGGAATTTCACTATATTACAAATTAGATAAAAATATAAAATTTGAATCTACAACTGTAGAAGTAAAAAAAATTAATATTTAATTAATTGTATTCAAATTTTATTATTACAACGTTCAAAAAAAATCATGCAAAAAAAAGTTAAAAAAGAAAACAATACTCAAGGTTTCAAAATTATAATCATTTTGTTGAGTTTTGTTGTCTTAGGGTCTCTTTTTTATATTTACAAAATATCCGACAGGACCAAAAGTATTATTGTATCACTTAGAGAAGAAAAATTATCAATATTAAAAGATTTAGAAAAATCAAATGTATTTCTAGACCAAGCCATAAGTAGCAAAACAAATTTAAATAGTCAACTGGCGCTTGAACAAGAAAAAGTAAAAAAATTAATTGTCGAAATCAAAAATAATAACCTTAATTTAAATCAGATCAATAAGTTAAAAAAAGGTGTGAATAATGTTAATGAAAGAATAATTGTTCTAATGAAAGAATTAAATTATTACAAAAAAAAGGCAGATAGTACCAACTTAATTTTAAATAAGCAAAAAATTCTTAACGATACCTTGACAAATAATAATGAAGTCTTATCTAAAAAAGTTACCGAGGCTTCTAAGTTATATTATTATGGTCTAGAAACTATAGCTTATAAACTTAGAAGTTCTGGAAAAAAAGTTGAAACTGAAAAAGCCAGCAAGGCCGACCTTTTTACAGTGAGTTTTTCAATAGGAGAAAATAAACTAGTTAAACCCTCAAGTAACGTGCTATACATTCAAATTATAGACAGTAAAAATAATATAGTTGGCAACAAAAAATCGAAAAATTTCGGAGATAAAACATTATTTTTCAGTACTCAAACAATGGTGAACTATAAAAATAAGACAATTAAAATCGATGAAGAGTTGCAAGTTGAAAATTTAGAGGAAGGCATGTATTATGTAAATATTTTTGACAGATCAAATTTGGTTCTTAAAAAGAAACTCAATTTGAGATAAACAAATATTAATGATGTCAAGTAACTTTCTATTTTAAAATTACCTCTTTTAATTTTTTAAACTTAGGCTGATGCCGTTTCTACCTCTTTGTCAATTTTTCCAACCAATCCAATCAAAACTTTTCCAGGTCCAATTTCTGTAAATAATGTGGCGCCATCTTTAATCATTTGTTGAACAGATTGTGTCCATTTTACAGGTGCTGTCAACTGCAAAATTAAATTTTTCTTGATTTCTAAAGGATCCGAAACAGCTTGTGCAATTACGTTTTGATATATTGGACAAATAGGAGTAGAGAAAGTTGTTGCTTCAATGGCTGTTGCCAATGCTGATCGAGCTGGTTCCATTAAAGGTGAGTGAAAAGCACCGCCAACAGGTAATAATAAAGCTCTTTTTGCGCCAGCTTCTTTCATGGCTTCGCATGCTTTTTCGACTGCCAAAAATTCTCCAGAAATAACCAATTGTCCAGGACAATTGTAGTTTGCAGCGACTACTATTCCATCAATTGAAGCACAAACCTGTTCCACAATTTCATCTGCCAAACCCAAAACTGCTGCCATCGTCGAGGGCTTTATTTCACACGCTTTTTGCATTGCAATGGCACGCTTTGAAACCAATTTTAATCCATCTTCAAAACTCAAAACACCATTGGTAACCAGTGCCGAAAATTCGCCCAAAGAATGTCCAGCAACCATTTCTGGTTTAAAGTCTTTTAATGTTTTAGCCAAAATTACAGAGTGCAAAAAAACAGCGGGCTGAGTTACTTTGGTTTCTTTTAGTTCTTCAGCTGTACCTTCAAACATAATGTCTGTAATTCTGAAACCCAATATATCATTGGCTTTTTCGAATAAATCTTTGGCTAAAGTAGAATTTTCGTATAATTCTTTGCCCATTCCAGTAAATTGTGCTCCTTGACCTGGAAATATATATGCTTTCATATTTATCAATTTAATATTTAATCTTCAATTTTATTTGTACTTCAAACAGTAACAAAAATAATACTTTTTTTAGAATCAACAGAAATACTTTATTTGTAACTTAATTCTTTTTTTTACGTCTAATTAATGTAAACAAAACTTAAATTAAAATGAAAAAAATTATACCTTTTTTAATAATTATACTACTTGGATTTTTGCTTTTCTACTTTAATCTTCCTGTAATCAATTATGGATTTACACAATTGGGCATTATTTTAATTTTTTTACTCATTCTCACAATTTTTATTACCACAAAATTGGAAGTGAATCCAAAAACAAAACAACTTAAAATACTATCCAAGCCAAATAAGTTTATACTTTATTTAGTGGTGCTACTTTTAATTTATGTGATAGGTTTTCCAATTCTTACTAGTCTTCCTATGTTTAGAAGCGCCGATTATCAAAAATTAATAGGTAAAGTTGAAAATGGCGATAAAATTTCTACTCATATTGCACCTATTTCTATGGATGAAATTCGTGTAGTCGATGAAGATTTGGCGTATTTATTGGGCGAAAAAGTGTTGGGTACCCAGCCAGCTCTAGGAAGCCAAGTACAGTTGGGTAATTTTTGTATTCAAAAAGTAAACAATAAATTATACTGGGTAGCACCATTATTGCACTCTGGATTTTTCAAATGGTTAAATAATAAAGAAGGAACTACAGGTTATGTAATGGTTTCAGCAACAAATGAACGCGATGTAAAACTCATTCAAAATGTTGAAGGAAAACCTGTAAAAATAAAATACCAACAAAATGCCTATTTTCAAAGTGATATACACAGGCATATTTATTTCAATGGGTTTTCAACCGTTGGTTTAACAGATTATACTTTTGAAATTGACGACAGTGGAAAACCATTTTGGGTGGTTACAAAATTTACCAAAAAAATAGGTTTTAGTGGAAACGATGCTACAGGTGTTGTCATTGTCGATGTGGAAACTGGAGCTTTGAAACAATATTCAATTGCCAATACACCAAAGTGGGTAGATAGAGTGCAACCCATTGATTTTATTGAAAATCAATTGAACGATTGGGGAGAATATGTAAATGGTTACTGGAATTTTTCAAATTCAAACAAACTCAAAATAACTGAAGGTTTGACTTTGGTGTATGGTCATGATAACAAATCATATTGGTATACAGGATTAACCTCTGTTGGAAAAGATGAATCTGCTGTTGGTTTCGTTTTGGTTGATACTAGAACCAAAAAAACCACATTTTACAAGCAAGGCGGCGCCACAGAATATGCTGCTCAAAGTTCTGCACAAGGAAAAGTGCAGGAAAAAGGATATTTTGCATCCCTGCCAATTCCTTATAATATAAATAACATTCCTACTTACGTGATGACGCTGAAAGACAAAGGTGGTTTGGTCAAAATGTTTGCCATGGTTGCCATAAGCGATTATACTATTGTTGGTGTTGGAAACACAATGCGTGAAACCTTAACATCATACAAAAATGTTTACAATATGGCAGATAATAAAATAAATCCACAAACCGAATCCACAAAAAAAACGGTAGAATCTGTAATTTCTAGAATTCAAAACGATGTGAAAAACGGGAATAGTTTTTATTATTTCACCGTCAAAGATTATCCTAATATTTTTGTGGGATCATCGCAAATTTCGAATCAATTACCAGTAAGTATTGTGGGCGACAAAGTGAAAATTTCTTTCGATATTGACAATGAAGAAGTTATTGATGTGTCGAGTTTTGAAAACCTAAATATGAAGAATTAGAATTGTATTGAATACTTTAAAAGCGTTGAAATTAAAATTTTAACGCTTTTTCAATTATTCATTTTTATAAAAACTTAAAGCACCCGATGGGCATTTGTTTACAGCTTCCATAATTTTATCTGAAGAATCTGCATCAATTTTTATCCAAGGTTTGTCTTTGGGCTGAAAAACATTTGGATTTGCTCGAACACAATTTCCAGAATGAATGCATTTTCCAGATTGCCAAACTACTGTAATTTCACCATTAGTATATTCTTTTGTAATATCTTTTGGATCCATAATTATATATTTTTTAAACTTACCTGATTTTAATAAATATTCATATTTACAAAACATCGCTATATTCTGGATTTTTATCAAAAACACTTTTTACAAAGGGACAAAGTGGAATTATTTTTATATTTTTTTCTCTTGCAAATGCTATGGCTTTTAGTGCCATTTTTTTTCCAAAACCTTTCCCGTTACTTTCAGTATTAACTTCGGTGTGGTCAATAATAATTTTGTCATTTCCAGCAAACAGGAAAGTCATCATTGCTTGCTGTTTTCCATCTACATCAATATGAAAAAATCCCTTTTCACCATTGATTTTTAATTGCGCCTCTTCTTTCATATTTTTATTTTTTAAAATCGAATTAATACTTTTGCTCCATTGGAATTTCCAATAATAAAAATTCTGCATCTGAATTGGCTTTAATTTCTAATGTTTTAAAATCAGTAATTCCCAAGCCATCTCTATCAGATAATTCTTGACCATTGACTGTAACTTCTCCTTTCAAATTAAAAAAGTACAACCCATTTCCTTCTTTTTTTAATTCATAATTGGTAGTTTTTCCTGCTTCAAATTTACCCAAATGAAACCAAGCATCTTGGTGAATCCAAACACCCGCATCATTTGGATTTGGGGATAATATTTGTTGCAGTTTGTTATCTCTATCGTCTGGATTTAAAGTTATTTGTTGGTATCGAGGTTCCACATTTCTCTTGTTTGGGAAAACCCAAATTTGAAGCAATTTGGTTTGTTTGTCTTCATTCGGATTAAATTCACTATGTTGAACACCAGTTCCAGCGCTCATTACCTGAATATCACCATTTTTAATCACTTCCGTATTTCCCATACTATCCTTGTGTGCCAAATCGCCTTCCAATGGAATAGTAATTATTTCCATATTATCATGAGGATGTGTTCCAAAACCCATTCCACCAGCAATAGTATCGTCATTTAAAACTCTTAATGTACCAAATTGGACCCTATCGGGATTGTACCAACTTGCAAAACTAAAACTATGATAAGCATTTAACCAGCCATGATTGGCGTTTCCTCTGGTGTCGGCTTTGTGTAAAACAATGTTTTCCATAACTATAAATTTAATATTTTTTATAACACAAATTTACTATGAGATAGATTATTAAGCACTTAATGTAGGTTAAGAAATGTTTTTGATAAAAATAATAATTTATTTTCGTATCAATCTGGACTTTATTTTACTAAAAAATTCTGGTGTGACACCAATGTACGAAGCTATGTTTTTTTGAGAAATGTTCTGAATCAATGATGGATACTTTTTACAAAATTTTTCAAAACGTTCTTCGGCTGGCAAACTTAAATTATCCATCAATCTTTCTTGATGTGTAATAAGTGAATTTTCAGTAAGAATTCTAAAAAATCTTTCAAGCTTTGGAATTTCGAAATACAACTGTTCTTGATTTTCTTTCGAAAGTAAAACCAGCTCGGCATCTTCAAGAACTTCTATAAATAGATTACCAGGTTTTTGAGAAAGCAAACTATACATATCTCCAATCCACCAACCTTCACAGGCAAAATGTAAAACATGTTCTACAATATTATCGTTAATATTGAAGCTTCTTAAAATACCAGAATTTACAAAATAGGAATATTTACAAACTTCGCCAGCATGTAGCAAAATACTTTTGGCTTTGTAATGATGTACAGAAGTTTTTGATAAAAAAAGTTCCTCCTCTTTGGTAGTTAAAGAAACATGTTTTGCTATGTTCTCAAGTATGAGAGTCATTTATTATTTGGTTATGGGTAACAATTTAAACGATGATGCCATAAATTTATCTCCAACAATTTCTCCTTCTACTTCAGCTTTCCTTATGGCAGAACAAAAACCATCTTTGGCATGTGCATCTCCGTGGTCATCAAGATTTGTACCTTCCACAAAATATGATTTTCCATCTATACGAACAGCCAAATCACATCCTAAAGAAACCATTCCAAATTTGCATTGACCACAAGCGACATCCACAATTTGCGATTTTTTTGCTTCCTTTTTTTCTTGAGCATTCATTGAAAATGCTACAAATAACAACGAAATAAAATTATATTTTTCATGATATTTTTTATGAATTTACTTTGACTAAAGTAGCTATTTTTTTGGCTCGTTCCACAATTTCTTCAATTGGAGTTTCAAATGTATCATTTGTTAGAACAACACCCATTCTTCTATAAGGTCTCGAGCTTGGCTTGCCAAAAATTCTAAAATCTGTTTTTGGAAACTTTGCTACTTCTTCAATTCCAGAATAGGTTGGATTGTTACTGTTTTCAGAAGCTAAAATTACAGCACTCGCTCCAGCTTTTTCTAAAGTAATTTCAAAAATAGGCAAGCTCAAAATGGCGCGCAAATGCAATTCGAATTCATTGAAATTTTGAGTTCCAGCTAGGGTTACCATTCCAGTATCATGTGGTCTCGGTGATAATTCTGAAAAATAAACACCATCGTCTGTCAAGAAAAACTCGACTCCAAAAAGACCAGCTCCGCCTAATGATTGGGTTACTTTTTCTGCCATTTTTTTAGCTTCATTTAAATCTTTTTTTGAAATTTTGGCGGGTTGCCAACTTTCTTGATAATCGCCGCGTTCTTGTCTGTGACCAATTGGCGCGCAAAATAAAGTTGGATTATTATTTTGAAGGACAGTCAATAAAGTTATCTCTGAATTAAATTTAACAAATGCTTCTACAATAACTTCAACAACATCGCCACGAGAACCTTCTACTGCGTAATTCCAAGCTTTATCCACATCAGATTGTGTTTTAATTGTTGATTGCCCTTTTCCAGAAGAACTCATTAATGGTTTTACCACACACGGAATACCAACTTCTAAAACTGCCTTTTTCAATTCTAATGATGAGGTTGCATATCTGTAGTTTGCCGTTTTTAATCCCAATTCTTTCGATGCCAAATCACGAATGGCTTTTCTGTTCATTGTGAAATTTGCTGCTTTCGCAGATGGCACAACGGTAATGCCTTGATTTTCGTAATCATAAAAACGTTCAGTTCTTATGGCTTCAATTTCTGGAACTATAAAATCTGGTTTGTGTTTCGCAACAATTCTGTCAAGTTCTTCGCCATCAAGCATGTTGATGACTTCAAAGTCATGAGCCACTTGCATGGCTGGTGCATTTTCATAACTATCAACTGCAATGATGGTTTGTCCAATGCGTTGGGCAGCAATTGCAAATTCCTTTCCTAATTCGCCAGAACCTAACAATAATATTTTTGGCATTTTATAATTTTATTAAACACAAATTTCACTAATTATCACTAATTGTATTTGTGAAAATTAGTGAAATTTGTGTTTTATTAACAGATCTTATTCAGCTAAAGCTTCTTTTATTCTTCGCAATGCTTCGGTAAGTAAATCTTCACTTGTAGCATAAGAAAAACGGATGCAATTTGGGTTTCCAAAAGCATCTCCAGTTACTGTTGCTACATTGGCTTGAGCTAATAAATACATGGAGAAATCATCAGCATTTTTGATTAAAGTACCTTTTAATGTTTTTCCGAAAAATGAAGAAACATCTGGAAAAACGTAAAATGCACCGTCAGGATTATTAATTTTTATACCAGGAATATTTTTTAACAGACCAACTACCAAATCCCTACGTTTGTGGAATTCAGTGACCATAAATTTAATTTCTTTTGGATCTGCTTCAACAGCTGCTATTGTTGCTCGTTGTGCAATGCTATTGGCGCCACTAGTTATTTGACCTTGCATTTTGGTACAAGCTTTGGCAATGAATTCTGGTCCGCCAATATAACCAATTCTCCAGCCAGTCATCGCAAATGCTTTCGAAACGCCATTTACAGTTATAGTTCTGTCATACATGCCAGGAATAGTTGCTATACTGCAAAAATTTCCTGTAAAATTTATATGTTCATATATTTCATCAGAAACTATAAATATTTTTGGATATTTTTCTAAAACTTTTGCCAAAGCAGTCAATTCTTCACGATTATAAACTGAGCCACTTGGATTGCAAGGAGAACTGAACATTATCATTTTTGTTTTGGGTGTAATGGCTTTTTCCAGTTGTTCTGGTGTTATTTTGAAATCACTTTCAATGGTGGTTGGAACTTCAATTGGAATTCCATCTGCCATTTTCACAATTTCTGAATAAGAAACCCAAAATGGAGCAGGCAAAATACATTCATCATCAGGATTCAAAAGTACTTGTGCCAAATTAAATAATGATTGTTTAGCTCCAGTTGAAACTACGATTTGAGATGGTTTATAATCTAAATTATTATCTCTTTTAAACTTTTTTGAAATGGCTTCTTTCAATTCCAAATACCCATCAACTGGTGTGTATTGAGAGTAATTTTCGTCAATAGCTTTTTTGGCCGCTTCTTTTATAAAATCTGGGGTATTAAAATCTGGTTCACCCAAACTCAAACTAATAATGTCTTTTCCTTGAAGTTTTAATTCTCTTGCCAATGCTGCCATGGCTAAAGTTTGAGAAGTAGATAAATTATTTATTCTATCTGAAAGAAGATTTTCCATCGAATTGTTGAGATTTTTTATAGTTAGATAACAAATATAATTAAAAAAGACGCACTATTTAGTGCGTCTTCCAGATAATTTTTAGGCGGCCAAAAGTGGCTTTTGCCCCAAATCTTTTAAATGTTTAAAGTGTGCAATAACGGCACTAAACATCGTTTTGTATTCATAATAAGGCAAATCACACTCTTGTGCAGTTTCCTTTACGATTTTTGCAATTTTACCGTAATGGATGTGACTAATATGAGGAAAAAGGTGGTGCTCGACTTGATGATTTAATCCACCAGTATACCAATTTACAATCCAACTTCTTGGTGCAAAATTTACTGTAGTAAATAATTGATGTATAGCCCAAGTGTTTTCTATTTCCCCTTCAGGATTTGGATTTGGATTTGTAGTATCATCTATAATATGTGCCAATTGAAATACTACACTTAGTATTAGACCTGCAGTATAATGCATAGCAAAAAAGCCAATTAAAACTTTCCACCAAGTAACAAACAAAAGTGGAATAACCAACCAAAAACTAAAATATACAATTTTAGAAATCACAAGACCAGTCCAAAGATTTTTTGGATTTGGTGCATCACCATAAGATAATTTTCTTTTAAGATAACCACCCATTTGTTTAAAATCTGTAGTTAAACACCAATTGATAGTCAATAATCCGTAAAGAAAAATAGAATAATAATGTTGGAAAGCGTGGAATTTTTCCCATTTGGCTTCTTTTGTAAAACGAATCACACGACCAGCATCTAAATCTTCGTCATGTCCAGGAATATTAGTATAGGTATGATGCAAAACATTATGTTGTACTTGCCAGTTGTAAACGTTTCCTGCAAGAATATATATGCTTCCACCCATAATTTTATTCAACCATGGTTTAGAAGAATATGATCCGTGATTTCCATCATGCATTACATTCATTCCTACTCCTGCCATTCCTATTCCAGTAATTATAGCTCCTAGAAAATGAACCCAAAAAGGCATAGCCATAAAAAGTATAAAAAAATAAGGAACCAAAAACATAGCAAACATAACTACAGTTTTTAAGTGCAATTTCCAATTTCCTGTTTTTTGAATGTTATTTTCCTTAAAATAGTTATTGACTCTAGAATTTAAAGTTCTAAAAAATTTCATAGAATCGTTACGTGCAAAAGTTGGGGCTGTATTATTCATATATGTTTATAATTTGCAAATATAATTATTATAATATGTTCGTTGTGCAAATTTGAGTTAAATATTTCGACTTGAAAGTATTACTTTTGTTAAAAATTATAGAATATGAACGAAATATTGAAATATTTCCCTGAATTGAGTGGCGTTCAGAAAGATCAATTTCAGAAATTGGAAGAATTATATCATGATTGGAATTCAAAAATAAATGTCATTTCTAGAAAAGATATTGATGAGTTGTACACCAAACACGTTTTACATTCACTCGCTATCGCAAAAATTCAAGAATTTGAACCTGGAACTTATGTTTTAGATGTAGGAACTGGTGGCGGATTTCCTGGAATACCTTTGGCTATTTTATTTCCAGAAACTAGATTTTATTTGATTGATGTCATTCTAAAAAAAATAAATGTAGTCAAAGCTGTTGCTGAAAGTTTAGGATTAGAAAATGTAAAAGCTGAGCAAATTAGAGCCGAAAATGTAAAAGGCGATTATGATTTTATTGTAAGTCGTGCCGTGACCAATATGCTTGATTTTGTTTCTTGGGTAAAAGATAAAATTAAAAAAACCAATAAACACGAACTTAAAAATGGAATTTTATATCTAAAAGGTGGCGACTTAACCCAAGAATTAGCAGCTTTTCCAAAAGCTACGGAATATAATATTTCAGAATTTTTTGATAATGAATTCTTTGAAACTAAAAAAGTGGTTCATTTGCCTTTGAAGTTTAAACTTTAATAAACCACCAATTTACAAATCTAAAAAAATATTATTTGGAAAATTTGTGAATTTGTGGTTTATATTTAATTTACTAATTTTTTGGTTTTACAAATTTTATAGCTTCTCCTCTTGTGCCATTAAAAACACAAGCTTCTATACCTTTATTATTTTTTAGTTCGTCTATCATTTTATCAACATCGGTCGAGATACTATTGCTAACCATACCAAGAGTTACCAAGCTTTTAAGTTTTAATCCTTCGTTTGTTTCGCCAATTACGTCATATGGTTGACTTGGTGTACACATTATAAAGGCATATAAATTTCCTATTTTTTCTATTTTGGCATAACCTGAATTTTTTGGTGTACTGTTTCCTTTAAATTTAATACAAACTATAGTTTTTCCGCTTGTATAAAGCACTGCGTCGAATGGTATCTCCAATTTTCTTGCTTTCGATATAAACTGAATTATTTTTTCAGACATGTTTTTCGCAACTGAACCATCTTCCAAAATATTTTTAAATTTTGCAGATGTTTCTATTTCTTTAACCACTTCATATTCTCTTAAAGGAGAATTCATGATATAAACCTCTGCGCCATTTACAATTTTTACTTTGGCAATATCGTCAATTACAAATGCTTGTTTAGTAACTGTTTTAGGCTCAGTCGTTTTGCAACTACTCACTAATGTCAATATCAAAAGTATTGATAATTTTAACTTCATCATGTTTTCTTAATTTAAAAAAGTGCAACTTTTTTATGAGTTGCACTTTTGAATTTATAAATATTTTTGTTTACTCAGCTTTTAACTCTTTTATTTGTGTAGCATAAATATCTTTAACCTCTACTTGAGTATTGTCTTTCAGTCTTCTTACTTTATAAGAAATTGGCACTGAAGACGAAACTAAATCATTTACACTTGGTGTTGAACAAAAGTTTTAAATGTTGCAAAATCTGTTACTTGCTGACCTAGTGAAGCAGGCCCGCCAACTATCATAAACTTAATTTTGTTTTGGCTTATCAATTGGTCAAATCTTGCTTTGTAAGTTGCATCGCTGCTTCCACTAACTACACCAGTGATTCCTACTTTTGCAGTGGTAGCAATCATAGCCTCAATATATTCTTTGGTTTCACTAGATTCTATTAAAATATAAGCAACTCTCCCATAATCTACACTGCTTATGTATACTGGCTCATGAGTTCCACAATCTGCAATATCTATTGCGCCATCAATCCAGTCTCCATAATATTTTGGGTCAATAGCAAAGTTATAAAGCCATTGTCTCATTTTTACCATTGTGTATTTTTTAGTAGTTGCTGTACCACCAGCAGCGCTATAATTTAAACTTACAGAGGCAATGCCGCCCAATACTTCCGCACTACCGTGTACATCTAAAGACGCAGTAAAACTTTTCTGATTTATAATATCAACACTTTCATATTCAAAAACAGAAGGTACATCATTAACGCTAAATTGTCCTTTATTATTATTCATCAAGGTGTTTATTGAAGCTCTAACAGTACTTAATTTTGGTAATGGCTCTGCGGTAACCTCTAAATTTACACCTCTAAGTGTTCCAGAAAGCACTACAGGTTTAAAAGCATTTTTTAATACCAAAGGGTCATAAGTTGTATTTAAAAAAGAAGAACCTCTCAAAATACTACCAGGATATATAACATCTATATTACTTACACTTACTACAGAGAGTGGTGTTAACGTTGTTTGTTTTTCAACAGTTGTTAAATATTCAAATTGATTTGTGTTGGTTGCAGGATTAAAAACCAAATTCCCAGTTTTTACAGAACTGGTAATTTTATCTGCTACAGCATCATATTTTACTGGTTGCAATTGGTTTAAATCTGTTGAAGGAGTTACTACAACTTCATCTTCTTTAGTGCAGGAAGCAAAGATTAATAAGCCTAAAGTTAAGTAAAATGCATTTTTAAATTGTGTTTTCATTGTTTTGAGTTTTAAAAGGAAATGTTATTGTATCTAATTATGTTTACAGGAGATGCTGTTATATTCTGCGTGATTTTAATTTCGTTTATTACATAAGTGTAAATTGGAACTGGCGCACTAAATTCGTGTACGCTATTTTTGAAAATAAAAGTATTGTGTGCTGTAAAACCACCACTTATTTCTCCACCTTCATAATTGCTTAAATACACATGTGATTTGCTATCACTATTGGTTAAATAATTATCAAATTGCTCTTCGCCATCGTCAATGTTAAAATAATAATAACGCAAATGTTCTGATGAATGCCAAAAATTACCCTCAACAACTTCCACCGTAGGTGACCAAATATTAATTTTTACAGCACTAAATAAAATTGGTTGTTTGGCAACTGCATTTATTTTTTTGTTCGAAATCATTTTTTGAAGTGTGTATTCATGTTGAAAAGTACCAGGACGCAAAATTTGCAAGTACATTTTAGTATTTGAATTTTTAATGATAATACTGTCTCTACTTTTATAAACATCATTTGGTTCTAATGTTTGAAAATTAAAATCAGTTCTATTCAATTGGTGTTTGGAGGCATTGCCGACAATTGGTTTTAAAACGTATAAGACATCTGGATTTGTATCGAAATTTTCTATTTTTATTGCATACTCAATCCTGTTACCCACTACAAGATTATTCATGGTTTTATTAGGATCTGATAAAATAGTAAAAGCAGTCGGTAGAATTGGAGATTCGGCTACGGTTTCTCCCAAATCATCTTTACTACATGAAAACATAAATGTCAATACTACAAGGGTAATTACTTTTTTCATACTCGTTAATTTTTTACAAAAGTATTGATTTTCAAATCCCCCCCCCAATATTTTATTAATATATTAACAAAAATTTAACAAATGTAAATTTCTGATTTGTTGAGGTTAAACCGTAATAAAAGTTAATAAAATCTACTAAGTAAGAATGATACACCTTAATCAATAAAAAAAGTTCAAACATTTCTGAATGAACTTTTTTTAAACTTAAGACTTTCGACTTTAAGACTTTCGACTAATAATTTACTCTCCCAAAAACGGATAACGATAATCTTCAGGTGTTACAAAGGTTTCTTTAATTGTTCTGGGTGAAGCCCAACGCAATAAGTTCAATGCAGAACCTGCTTTATCATTCGTTCCAGAAGCTCTTGCACCTCCAAAAGGTTGCATTCCAACAACTGCGCCAGTTGGTTTGTCGTTAATATAGAAATTTCCTGCTGCGTTTTGTAAAGCAATTGTGGCTTCTTCAATGGCATATCGGTCTTGACTAAAAATGGCTCCAGTTAAAGCATATTCTGAAGTTTCATCTACTAATTTTAAAGTTTCTGCCCACTTTTTATCTTCATAAACATAAATGGTCATTACGGGTCCAAAAAGTTCGGTTTCCATTGTAGCATATTTCGGATTTGTTGTTACAATAACTGTTGGCTCAATAAAGTATCCAACCGATTTATCGTAATTTCCACCAACAATAATTTCTGCATCAGTATCTTTTTTTGCTTGGTCTATAAAACCTGCTAATTTATCAAATGAACCTTCGTGAATAACTGCTGTTACAAAGTTGCCAAAATCTTCTGGTGAACCCATTTTTAACGATTTTACATCGGTAATTAATTGCGATTTTACATCGTTCCACAAACTCTGTGGAATATAAGCTCTTGATGCTGCAGAACATTTTTGTCCCTGAAATTCAAATGCGCCACGAACAATTCCTGTAACAACTTGCTTCACATTAGCACTTGGATGCGCTACAATAAAATCTTTTCCACCCGTTTCACCTACAATCCTTGGATAGGTTTTATAATGATGAATGTTGGTTCCAATAGTTTTCCAAATGTCTTTAAAAACGTGTGTTGATCCTGTAAAATGAATTCCAGCAAAATCACGGCTAGCAAAAACAGTTTCGCTAATCATTTGTGCATCGCCAAAAACCACATTGATAACGCCATCTGGAACACCAGCTTCCTTAAAAACATCAATAATTATTTTGGCTGAAAAAACTTGACTATCACTTGGTTTCCAAATCACAACATTTCCCATCATTGCAGCACTTGCTGGCAAATTTGCCGCGATTGCTGTAAAATTAAACGGTGTAATGGCATATACAAATCCTTCTAACGGACGATATTCCAATCGGTTCCAAACATCAGAATTTGATTTTGGTTGATCGCCATAAATTTGCGTCATAAATTCTACGTTGTAGCGTAAAAAGTCAATCAATTCGCACGATGCATCAATTTCTGCTTGAAAAATATTTTTAGATTGCGCAATCATTGTTGCCGCATTTATTTTGGCACGATATGGTCCAGCAATTAATTCGGCAGCTTTTAAAAAGATAGCTGCTCGTTGTTCCCAAGCCATATTTGCCCATTTGGTTTTGCTTTCCAATGCGTTTGCAATGGCTTTTTCTACGTGACTTTTTTCGGCTAAATGATAGGTTCCAACACTATGTTTGTGATCGTGTGGTGCCGTCATTGTTTTGGTGTTTCCGGTGCGAATTTCTTCGCTACCTATATATAATGGAACATCGATTGTGGTATTCCACATTTTTTTATACTCGGCAAGAACGGCTGCTTTTTCTGGTGAGTTGGGCGCATACGATTTTACTGGTTCGTTTACGGCTTTTGGTACTTGAAAAAATCCTTTTAACATATAATTGAATTTGATAATTAGAAAATGTGATAATTAGATAATTAAAATGCGAATTATTTAATTTTACACAAAAGTACGAAGGATAATTCATTTCCTGCAAGGTTTTTTTAACCTTGTAGGTATTTCGGTTTTAGCCCAGATTGAAATGGAAAGCTTTTTGAAGTTGAAAACTAATTTTTGCCTGACAAAAAAAGCGACCACAGGAAGCTCTTTTTTGGATTTGCAAAAATAGTTTGAAACAAAAAAACTTGGAATGAAAAGCTGGAATAGCTTCTAAAAAAAAGTAGAAATTAAACAATTTAATTCGTACAAAGTATAACAATTGTTAAAGTGATTACAATTATTTTTGGGATGTTTTTTAAATTGTAATTTTATCGAAACTTCATAATTAATGAAAATTCCACTCTTAGCATTTAATGACAAAGGGATTTATTGCCAGCAAGCCGATGTATATCTCGATCCGTGGCGACCGGTGAAAAATGCCATAATAACGCACGGTCACGCCGATCATTCGCGTTGGGGACACAAAAATTATATTACGCACAACACCAATGTGCCCATAATTCGGCATCGTTTGGGCGAAATAAATGTGACTGGAAAAGATTGGAATGAAACTTTTGTAATAAATAACGTAAAATTTTCGCTTCATCCTGCCGGACATATTATTGGAAGTGCACAAATTAGAGTGGAACATTTAGGTGAAGTTTGGGTTTTTACTGGCGATTATAAAACGGAAGATGATGGAATTTCTGTTCCGTATGAAGTGGTAAAATGTGATACTTTTATTACAGAATGTACTTTTGGATTACCCGCCTTTAAATGGATTCCACAAGCTGAAGTGATGACAGACATTAATAATTGGTGGGCAGAAAATAGGGCAGAAGGTAAAACTTCGATTTTATTTGGATATTCGTTGGGAAAAGCACAACGATTATTGAAATATTTAGATACAGATAATGGAACAATTTTTACACACGGCGCAATTGAAAATATGACGAATGTTTTGCGTCCGATGGTTGATTTTCCGCCCACAACTTTGGTTACGCGTGACACCAAAAAAGAAGATTTACTAGGTAACATTGTTTTGGCACCGCCAAGTGCTCACGGAAGTACGTGGATAAGAAAAATGACGCCTTTTGTAACTGGTTCGGCAAGTGGTTGGATGGCTTTTCGTGGCGCAAGACGACGACGAGCAATTGACAAAGGTTTTGTGCTTAGTGATCATTGCGATTGGTATTCTTTGTTGGATAGTATCAAAGCCACAGGCGCAGAAAAAATTATTTGTACACACGGTTACACTGATATTTTCTCCAAATATTTACGCGAATTGGGTTACGATGCACGAACGGAAAAAACACAATATGAAGGTGAAGCTGCTGAAATGGAAAAAGCTGAAGAAACAGAAATCATTCCACAAGAATTATAATTTTTTTTCACACCAATTTCACGAATTTTCACGAATTAATAAAAAAGTTAGTGTAATTCGTGGCTAAAAAAAATCAAATACAATTAAAAAATTAGCGAATTAGCGGTAAAAAAATGAAAAACTTCGCCAACCTAATAAAAGCACTCGACAGTTCCAATAAAACGACAGTTAAAGTCGATGCATTGACTGAATATTTTAAAAATGTCTCGCCAGAAGATAAAGTTT